>JBARNL010000323.1:0-1843 GCA_049802955.1 Candidatus Angelobacter sp. | reverse complement strand
ACCGCCATAGGCGGTGGATTCAACACCGATATCGCGGCTGATTTTTGCAGGCTTACCGGAAAACGCCTCATGCTTGGCCGAATCCAGAAGCACTTCGTAAATTTCATGTGGAGTCATTGGAAGAATCATCGAATGGCGAATGGTCTTAACGTCCATAATCCCTCTCTAAGAATAAGATCCACTCTTTTCATGTTAGCTCTGTGGGGAGTTCACTTCCACCCAACGATGTTTCCGTTTGTGGATGCGCCTACAACGAATCCGCCGCGTTCCGGTTTGGCATTGAGATAGGGCTGTGTCATGGCGCTCACCTGGGCAAAGCCGCTTTGGAAGAAGCTGTCGCCATCCTGTTTCGATTTCCAAAAACTGATGGCAGAAACGTGATTCGGGTCGTTGTCTGAGAGCAAGACAATTTCATCGACAAAGCCAGGCGACTGGCGAATAATCTCCGGTATCGCCCGATCACGTATGATGTCTACCAGGGCTTTTGCCTGGCCAGGTTTCGCCGTCAATTCGATGATGTGACTATACATAGGGCCTTGCTCCTTTGCGATAGTGTTTCCCGTGCTGCTCGTTGGGTCAGCCTGCCCATAAGAGGACGCGCCGATATTTTCCAGCGGGAATGCTGTTAAGGGCGAGACAAAGTTCACGTTAGAGATTTCGCCGCCCGGCCCCACCTGGATTCCAACGTAGCGAGCTTCGGCAGACTCGTAAAACTGTCCGGCAGCTTGCGTTACCTCTTCCACACCATTCTTGCTCCACACGCCAAATCCGGAGAACGTAACCGTATCTAAACCCGCGCCGCCAGAGGAATTTCCAAAGTCAATCCAAGCCAGGCTGTGCATCTGGAACATGCCTTCCTGTGAGAAGTTCTGATATTCGAAGATGGCTTGCGTCGCGGAAGAACTCCCAGGCAAAACAAACCGGTACGAGAAGATTTGTCCGAGCGAGGAGACCGCGTGATCGCAGCTGCCAGTGGCCACAAAGTCAGGATTGCCGGAATGCTGGACTGCCCAAAGCCAAAGATAGGGATCCAGGGAGCCTCCGCCGGTGACCGGGAACCCTGTGGTGAGGTTGGGATCGGGGAACAGCAATGGAGGCTGGTTCGGACTGCTGTTGCCAAAGTAGCTCGCGTCGTACGGAATGTGGACCTGTCCAAAGAAGTTGAACACCTGTCCGGCACAGCCTCTCTTCAAGCTCGCAGGTCCACGGAAAAAGAAAGAGGCTTTGGGTGTGCGGGGTTCAACGCGCAGGAGCGCGAAGAGCAAATCCTGGTTGATGAACCCGCGATTGAGTAGCGGTTGCAATGTCTGGCCGGTCCGCAGGTCAATCGCGCCAACCGAAAGATCAAAAGGATCATCGATCACGGACAGATCGTTCAGCGAATAGGTGCGCAAGGGGAAGCGAAGGTTTTCATAAAAGCCTTCTGGGCCTGGGGTCAGGCGGCCGGGAAACAATTGCTGAAGCGGAGTAGGGTCCAGGGGAGCGAGCAGCCCACCAGCGACAGTCGAGGAAACGGCAACAGGTACGGAGTTCCGCGATGGCGGCCCGAATTGAATTTGGAGTCTTCCCAGCAAACGCGAGCGTCCCAACCCATTTCCTCCAAGCTGGCACGCAACCAGAGTGAAGAGGTCTCCAAAGGAGCTTGCCGGAGAAAACAGCGTGAACTCCTGTACGGTGTTAAAAGGAATTTCCGGGGCCACAACGCATTGCTCAGCCGGTGCAGCCTGAGTGGTCAAGGAAAGACGTGGATGAAGCGCCGTCCCGCTCGCCGGAATGGTAGCAAATTGACGTGAAGGCCCAGAAAAGTTCAACGGAAACGCTGTGCCGGCGCCCAAAGGAACAA
>JBARNL010000322.1:0-5793 GCA_049802955.1 Candidatus Angelobacter sp. | reverse complement strand
CGGACTTTTGAATCTGTTCTTGCCTGACGATGACAATGGCGCGGGGCTCACGTCTCTGGAATATGCGCCTTTGTGCGAGTTTATGGGCCGCAGCATTCTTGCGCCGGAGATCTTCAATTGTTCCGCGCCCGATACCGGCAACATGGAAGTGCTGGCACGCTACGGAACGCCTGAGCAGAAAGCGCGCTGGCTGAAGCCGCTGCTGGCAGGAGAAATACGGTCGTGCTTTGCCATGACGGAGCCTGCAGTCGCATCATCGGATGCGACGAACATACAGGCCAGCATTCGGCGTGAAGGCAATGAATATGTTCTGAATGGACGTAAGTGGTGGTCTTCAGGAGCGGGCGATCCGCGCTGCAAGATCGCGATCTTTATGGGCAAGACAGATCCAACGGCCAAGAAACATCAGCAGCAATCAATGGTGCTGGTGCCCATGGATGCGCCGGGAGTGAAGATTGAGCGGCTGCTGACGGTTTTTGGCTATGACCATGCTCCGCATGGGCATGGTGAAGTAAGTTATGAAAATGTGCGCATCCCGGTAACGAACATGCTGCTGGGCGAAGGGCGCGGTTTTGAGATAGCCCAGGGCCGTCTGGGGCCGGGACGAATTCATCATTGCATGCGCTGCATCGGCGTGGCGGAGCGAGCGCTGGAGACAATGTGCCAGCGGGTGAAAGCGCGCGTGGCGTTTGGCAAGCCGCTGGCGGAACAAGGCACGCTACGGGCAGACATTGCACAATCGCGCATGGAAATTGAGCAGGCGCGCCTGCTCACGTTGAAAGCTGCCTACATGATGGAGACAGTCGGCAACAAAGAAGCGCGTGCGGAAATCGCGATGATCAAAGTCGTGGCACCAAATATGACTTTGCGTGTGCTGGATCGCGCAATCCAGGCTCATGGCGGTGCTGGCGTTTCCCAGGACACATTTCTGGCCGGCGCATGGGCCAATGTGAGAACTCTGCGTCTGGCGGATGGCCCGGACGAAGTCCACATTGAATCCGTGGCGAAAAATGAACTGCAGAAGGGCTCTCCGCGCGTGGTGAAAGCCGGCGTGGCGCACGCCAGCGATTAGTCTGCCTTCGGCTCCAGCAAGAAAGCAGTGATTTCAGGAACGTTGCGGAACGGCTGCATAAGAATTTCCGGCAGCCGCACGCGTTCTTCCGCATCGATCCCTTTCACTCCAATGTGTATCTGTTCCTGCGGAATATCGAGCCGAAACGTCCAATGAATGCGGTCCCAGCATGCCAATCCGCTTGACCAGTTGGTATTGGCCTCAGCCGGCTCATTGGAGTGATGAATGCCGTGCATTCGTGGCGTCACCAGAAACCAGCTCAGCGCTGATTCAACCTTGTGCGGCAGACGGATATTGGAATGATGAAACAAAATCGATAGCGAAAGAAACATTTGCCAGTAACTGAGCGCCTCAGCATCCACGCCGATCAACACTATCTGTGCGGCGCGATACGGCACTGAAACCGCGAGCTCGCCAAAGTGGAAGCGCAGCGCCGTCGAGGCGTCCAGATCCAGATCAACGTGATGCACGGCATGGAATCGCCACAAAAATGGAACGCGATGCGTGAGTATATGCCAGAGGTAAAGCGTGTAGTCCATCAGCACTACCGCGGCAATGATCTCAAGCGGCCGGGGAAGATTCAGCCGTTTCAGCAGGCCGAGTTTTCGTTTCTCGACCGATCGCGCCAGAGGCTGGACGACTGGGGCTTCCAGCAGATGCACGGTAAGCGCGCCTAACGCAGCTACCACCAGGTTGCGGCCACTGCGGCGGAGTTTGGATTCGCGTTCGTGGCGCAGCGGACGCTTACGCTCCAGCAGCACAAGGCCGGCAAGCACTCCCAGACTCAGCGCGACGCGAAAGAAATTCTTCATTGCAGCGGCCTCAATCCGCTCCGGTAGCGCCTGAATGCGGAACGTTTTCACCGGGCCTTCTGGAGCGCACGACTTTTGCGGGAATGCCCACCGCTATCGAATACGGCGGAATGTTGCCGCGCACCACACTTCCAGCGCCGATCACGCAGCCTTTGCCCACATGAGTACCGTCGAGAAAAATTGCATTCGATCCTACCCAGACGTCGTCTTCAATGGTGATGCCCAGGCGCGTGGTGCCTTGCTCGCGGATGGGAACATCCGTGCGGTCAAAATTGTGGTTTTCCGGATGAAACCCCACATGCTGACCCATGATCACGTTTTCACCGATGGAGATGAAGCCGGAGCTGCCGAGGAAGGAATAAGCGTCAACGGCGGAGTTCGCGCCCATGCTGATGCCTTCGCCCAGATTAGATGCAGGCGCGCCCGCAATGACCGAATAAGCGCCAATCTTCACGTTCTCCCCCAGCACCACGCCCCTGCGCATGAGGCCATCGATGATGACGCCGCGCTCAAGAGTCACGCCTTTGCCAAAGCGAATCAGCGAAGCGCCCCGGAGATTAACGCCTTTAGCCATGAATACGGTTGCGATGCGGCGCTGCAGAAATAGAAGCTTGATCATGCCACGCATAAGCCAGATGGCGCGACGGATGAGCAGTCCGAGCAACAAGGACAGCGGAATACTTCGATCCAGATGAAATGGCCGTCCTTTTATTCTGCTCCCCAGCGCTTCCACCGATTTATAAAGAAACTCGCTCATGGGAGACAGAATCCAAACGGAATTTTGAAATCCACCCTTTCCGAACTGACCAGAGCATTATAACGAGGGGAGTTTCTCCGGGATCGCAGTGCGCCAGCCGTCCCAGAGACCGCGATAAAGACCTGCTGCCCGCTTGAAGTCTGCCTGCATCAAAGACCTGAGTGTGACATAGCCGACATATTTACTCATGGAGTAAGCGAACAAAGGCAGCTGGCGGAGAGGCAAATACTTGCGCGCGCACAACACGGCATTTCTCATGTTATAGAAATCCCGGACAGCAAAGCCCATGCTCTGCTTTGTGACATATGAATCGCGATGCCACACGACCGACGCGGGCGCATACATGGCTTTGTATCCCGCGCGAAGGGTACGCACTGACCAATCCACATCTTCATAACCCACAAAGAAGATTTCATCCAGCAAGCCAATTCTACGCGCGGCCTCCGCTCTCACCAAAAGGGCGCATCCGGAGACAAAAGAAACTTGCTGTGTCTGGTTGTAGCTGCCGTCGTCACTCTTACGTAATCCAAAATGGATAGGAAAGGTTTTCCAGGGAACATACTGGCCACCGGCATACCAAATTTTGTCTGCCGGTTCAAAATAATAAATCTTGGGATTCACCATACCGATGCGGTCGTCGCTTTCGGCTACGTTGACTAATTCGGTAAGGAAATTAGGCGCAACAATCGTGTCATTGTTCAGCAGCAGTAGGTAGTCCGTACCACGGGCCAGAGCGTCGCGCATGCCAACGTTGTTGCCGCCGGTGAATCCCAGGTTCTTTTCATTCAGGATCACTCTTAAATCAGGAAAATCCTGGGCCAGTTTTTTGCCGGAGCCATCGACTGAGCCGTTATCCACCAGGACCACTTCAAAGGCGGGATAGTCAATCTTCTGGAGCGAAAGCAGACAGTCGCGGGTAACATCGTAACTATTCCACGTGAGGACAATGATGCTGACTTTGGGCTGACGGCGTGGCGTTTTTTCCATGTGTATCGTCGTCTGAGTTTCCCGGCAAGACCTTCCGATTCGCTCATGATCGCGGGAATCGCCCCAAGCCAATTTACTTCTGCCGCTTTTGACAAGCGCGATTTTCCGCAGGAGAAGCGCCTATGAGAGCCGCTAGTTTAACATCTAACAATCGGGAAAGGATGTTCGCTGGAACATGCTTCGCCTGTATCGTTACATTATATTGTAGCGAGGAGAGGGTTTGCCGGATGGCTGAGAAAACCGCGTTACTGCCGATTTTGAGCGCTGCGCCAGCGGCTGATTTTCAGGGCACGCTGCGCCAACACGGCCTGGGCGAACTGCGACGGCGCGAAGTTACGACGCTACAAATCAACGTGGGCAAGCTTTGCAACCAGGCCTGCCATCACTGCCATGTGGAAGCCGGCCCTAAGAGAACCGAGATCATGCCAGCCAGCGTGGCTGAACGCATTATGACGCTGCTGTCGGCGACGCCTTCAATCCGCACCGTCGATATCACGGGCGGCGCGCCGGAATTGAATGCAAATTTCCGCTGCGTGGTGGGCGACTCGCGGCGCATGGGGAAGCAGGTGATCGATCGCTGCAATCTCACCGTGCTTTTTGAGCCGGGACAGGAAATGCTGGTGGATTTTTTGGCAACCAACCAAGTCGAAATCACAGCGAGCCTGCCTTGTTACACGGAAAGCAATGTGGACCAGCAACGCGGCAAAGGCGCATTTGAGAAGAGCATCCGCGCGTTGCGGCTGCTGAATGCAATCGGCTACGGGCGAAAAGCGTCCGGACTGACGCTTAATTTGGTTTATAACCCGCTCGGCGCTTCATTGCCGCCACCGCAGGAAAAACTTGAAGCCGATTACAAGACGCATCTGCGCGACAGTTTTGGAATCGAGTTTGATCGACTTTTCACCATTACCAATATGCCGATCAAACGCTTTGCGGAATTTCTTTTCCGCGAAGGAAAGCATGAAGCCTATATGGCGCTGCTCACGAACCATTTTAATCCGGCAACAGTGGATGGTTTGATGTGCCGCGACCTGGTGAGCATTGGTTGGAACGGCAGAATTTACGATTGCGACTTTAACCAGATGCTTGATCTGGAGACACCCAGCGGAAAGACCGTATGGGAGATTGAATCTTTCGCTGAACTGGCACAAAAGCCGATTGCCACCGATACCCACTGCTTTGGCTGCACCGCAGGCGCGGGTTCCAGTTGCGGAGGAAGCCTGCAATGACGCCACCTCACGCAGTTGAGGTGAGTCCCGCCGATGAATTCAACAAAAAACTCATAGAGAATGCTCACCCGCCTGACTGGGTCAATCCCAAGCCGGCGGGCCGCTACAACCTGGTTGTGGTTGGAGCCGGAACCGCAGGACTGGTGGCAGCTGCTGGCGCAGCCATCCTGGGCGCGCGTGTTGCGTTGGTCGAACGTCAACTCATGGGCGGCGATTGCCTTAATTATGGATGCGTGCCATCAAAGGCGCTGATTCGCGCCGCGCGAGCGGCCTATGCGGTGACTGAAGCGCGTGAGTTCGGAGTCGAAGCGCCACCACCAACAGTAGAATTTACCGACGTGATGCGGCGCGTCCGCCGCGTGCGGGCAGAAATTGCGCCAAATGATTCTGTCCAGCGCTTTACCCGGCTGGGCGTGAATATGTTCTTGGGGCATGGCCACTTCACCGGAAAGCACTCGCTTGAAGTGGAAGGTCAGCGGCTCGACTTCAGGAAAGCGATTATCGCTGTAGGCGGACGCGCAGCGGTACCGCCGATTCCCGGGTTGGCGGAAGCGGGCTATCTCACGAATGAGACTGTGTTTTCTCTTACGTCGCTGCCGCGACGGCTGATAGTGATTGGCGGAGGGCCGATTGGCTGCGAGCTGGCGCAGGCTTTTGCACGGCTGGGCAGTCAGGTGTCTCTGGTTAGCGATGTTCCACGGCTGCTGCCCAAAGAAGATCCTGATGTGGCTGCCTTGCTCGAGCAGCAATTCCAGCGTGAGGGGATTGACCTTATTCTGGGAGCAAAGGTGGAACGCGCTGAGAAGTCGGCTGTGGGGAAAATTTTGATCGTCAATCGCGAACAAAAAAGCGAAACCGCGGTAGGTGACGAAATTCTGCTGGCGGCGGGGCGCGTACCGAACATCGAAGGGCTGAATCTGGAAGCGGCAGGCGTAA
>JBARNL010000321.1:0-4959 GCA_049802955.1 Candidatus Angelobacter sp. | reverse complement strand
GGTTGGACGCGCTGCAAAGCCAGATCAATCCACATTTCCTGTTCAACACACTCAACTCGGTTTCCTCACTGGTGCGCTTTGATCCTGACCGCGCTCGCGAACTGATTTTGAAGCTTTCCAAAATCCTGCGCCGGCTGCTGGGCAAGCATGATGAATTTGTCCAGCTGCGCGAGGAAATTGAATTCGTTGACGATTATCTTGATATTGAAGTTGTGCGCTTTGGCCGCGACAAGCTTCGCGTCTATAAGCACCTTGATCCAGAGACGCTGGATATCGTGATTCCCGCCATTCTGTTGCAGCCGCTGGTGGAAAACTGCATCAAGCATGGTCTTGCGCCCAAAGTGGATGGCGGAAGCATTACCATCCGCAGCCGTATTCAAGACCACAAGCTGATGATCCAGGTGGAAGATGACGGTGTGGGGATGAGCGCGCCGCCGGCGGTCGCGGCTCACCAGATGGGCTCGGGCCGCGGAATCGGCATGGTAAACGTCGCCGAGCGCCTGCATGTATTGTTTGGCGAGGAAGGCAAGCTCACGGTGCAAAGCCGCGACGGCCATGGAACTCTGGTCATGCTGGAAATGCCGGTCCTGAATACTGAACTGCCGCCCGCGGGAGCTGCCGCGGCTATTTACGCTGCGCGCTCCAATACGCGCTCGTAGAACCTTTCATATTCGGGAATGATCCTGGTTGAACAGAACCGCGTCTGCGCTTCCCAGCGCGCAATTTTTCCCATCTCGCGCAACCGCTTTTCGTCGGAAAGAATGTCAATCGCGTAGCGCGACATCGTCTCCACGTCACCCACTTCGGCAAGATATCCGCTGCGCTCATGGTCCACCACTTCCGCAACGCCGCCCACGGCGGTGGCGATGGCCGGAACTTCACAGGCCATGCCTTCCAGCGCGGCCAATCCAAAAGATTCCATCTCGCTGGGCACCAGCATTAGGTCGGCGATGGAGAGCTTTTCATAAACGCGGTCCACTTTTCCCAGAAACTCCACCCGATTGCGCAGCCCTTTCTGGTTAACCAGCCACTCCGCGCGGGAGCGTTCCGGCCCATCGCCCATCAGCAGCAGCCGTGACGGAACTTTTTTCTGCACGCGATCAAAAATCTCAATCACGTCACCAATCCGTTTCACCGGCCGGAAGTTCGACACGTGGACCAGAATGCGCTCGTCTTTTCCGGCATATTCAGCCCGATTCTCCCCCGCTTTCGGATCGCGCATGTAAGTGTCACAGTTTACGAAGTTGTAGATCACTTCAATCGGATTCTTGATCTCAAATTCCGCAACCGTCCGCTGCTTCAGATAACTTGAGATGGCCGTAACGCCGTCACTCTGCTCAATTGAATAGCGCGTCACTGGCAGGTACGAGCGGTCAGCGCCAACAATCGTAATGTCCGTTCCATGCAGGGTGGTCACAAACGGCAATTTGCGTGCCTTGCCATTGGGCTGTGCCGCCAGCATCTGCCGCGCAAGCAATGCGCTGACGGAATGTGGGATGGCATAATGCACGTGCAGAATGTCGAGGTTATAGATTTCAGCAACTTCAGCCATGCGCGTCGCCAGCGCCAAGTCGTAGGGCGGATATTCAAACAACGGATACTGCGACACCGTGACTTCATGGAAAAAGATGCGTGGCTGCTTGGTGTTCAGGCGGATGGGCTGCTGATACGCGATGAAATGCACTTCATGGCCGCGCTGCGCCAGCTCAATCCCGAGCTCAGTGCCCACAACTCCGCTGCCGCCATACGTGGGATAACAGGTTATGCCGATTTTCATCCGGTTATGTCGCTCCGCTCCAACCCGCTTGCCAGAACCCGCTTATTCGCTCAGGAGTTGATTCAAATGAACATGCCAGGATTCATAAATGTTCGTTGCAGGAGCGTAATTCAGCCCTAATTTGGCAGTGCATTGGTGCTGGATAATAACAAACGCTGGCTCATGCACGAACGGACCAAACTTTGCACCAATTGAGATTTGCCAGTGTTTACGCGCGAGCCGGTACGGCCAAACGGATGTTTCACGAAGACTGGCTGCTAAGAAAACCCATGATGGCCGTGAGTGAGGCTTCGGGCTGGTCGGTAGTAAAAATATGGCTGGCGTGCGGCAACTTCACAAGTTGCGATCCATTGATCCGTGCCGCAATGAGTTCCCCGTTGCCCACTGGAACCAGTTGGTCCGTTTCGCCGTGGACAACAAGCGTGGGCGCCGTAATTTTTTGCAATCTGCTGTACGCCTCCCATTCATAGATGCCCTGCAACTGCGCCTTGTATGCCTCCGGTTTAGGAAACCATTGGCGGCGGATGGCCAAGTCCTCTTCAATTCGTTCCAGCGGCGTGGACGAATCATAGACATAAGGCCGCATGGCTAGAGCATGTTCTTCCGGACCCAAACCTATCCCCATCAAAATCTCGGTAACGCGCTTCTCTGCCCTTACAGCGTTGGGACCTCCCGGCGCGGTGCATCCCAGAATCAGCGAGCGCACGCGCGCGGGATATTGCAGCGCGAACTCCTGCGCAATCATGCCGCCCATGGACAGACCGAAGACATGTGCGCGCT
This sequence comes from Candidatus Angelobacter sp., assembly GCA_049802955.1. GTDB lineage: Bacteria > Acidobacteriota > Terriglobia > Terriglobales > Acidobacteriaceae > Angelobacter. The sequence goes on along the minus strand of JBARNL010000321.1, from coordinate 2,402 downwards.
CAACTCCGGCGGCGTCCAGCGCAGCCGCAGCATCGGAAGCCATCAGCGCAATGGAGTATGGTCCTGGAGGCGCGTCGCTTTGGCCGCTGCCGCGATTATCCAGCGCGATCGTCCGATAGCGCTTGTTCAGCGCCGGACGCGTGCGGTGCCACAGATAAGAAGGATAGCCAAGTCCCATTATGAGCAAAACAGGATCGCCGGTTCCCTGTTCGTCCCAGTAAATCCGCGCGCTCTGATTTTGAAGAAATGCCATTGACTCTCCTGCTTACACCAAATCAAACGTCAGTTCGCCCATGTGCACGCGATCTTGTCTCCGGGCTTAAGCCAGACCTGCTGGTCTTTAGGCTTGGCCTGCCTTCATTTCGATGTCGATTTTGCTATTCCGACCTTCCGACCCTTGGCTGCCCTCCGCGTCTCCGCAGTGAGTTTTTGATTTTCCGAATCGTCCCCGATCCGCCGATGTCTCAATTCACTTGTGTACCTTGCCCCTATACCTCAACTATGAATCTAAAGTGCTTGCCTAATTCAACCCCGCCTGTGTCGATCCTTAATCATCTGCGTTGAGCAGTGGTGAGATTTGGTTCTCCGATCACGTCGCTTGGTTCTCCAATCGCGAACAATGTAGATCGGCGAAGCCAACTTTGCAGCCCTCTGCCTGTGTCCCTCAGCCAGCCCCCACCCGGCACAACACTTTTGTTGATAACAAAAGGTGACGTGCAATTCGAAAGGACTGTCGACAGCTTGTCGAAGTTCGTTTTTCATGTTCAACCGAGGTCAATCTCGCTGAATGCAGATTGCTCAGCGCTAGCTGCTATTTTTTCAATGATCAGGCCCAGGCCCACTTCACCCCTGTGGGCTGTTGTATCGTAGCGGATTTCTTATAGCGAATCAATTGCGAATAAGGACAATACCGAGCCAAGACCAGTCCAACCGGCAATCCTGCTCGCCCTGAAAAAGTGGTGAAAACTGCGCCAAAGCCGTGTCATTTCAGCGGAAAATCGCTCCGGTAGGCCAATGCGTAATCAGATTCCGAATTCGATTCTCAACGGAGTTCAGAAGTCACGGACTCGTGATATTCGCGAAGTTCGGCATAATGGCCTCGGTTGAACCCCGGTTGTAATCCGCTCTGATTGTAGTTAGTTAACCAGCCTGCAACAACCGTCAGTGAAGCCACTGGCCGAATCCTTGCCTCAAAACCCTCAAAACCCGCCAAAATACCCGCTCCAGATTTCTTGTTCCATCCAGCTACTCACCGTTGTCTAAGTTCATGTAAGGGAAAGGACACCTGTGGCAGCACAATCGACAACGGTAGCTTCAATGTATCCGGCAGCGGCCGAAGCGGGCCCAAACCGGGCCATTCAGCCTGCCGGGAGACAAGTAAGCGACCGCAAAGGTGAATTGACGCTGGTACCGGCCCGGAGCGCCCCCCAAGTTGAGGCCGAGGCGCAAGCAGCCAGAGGCAAAGCAGTTGCTATAATCCCGGAAATGGGCTGGCAGGACCTTACGGACGAGGCGCTGATCGCCCGGTACCGCGCGGAAGCCGGCCGGCCTTCAGCCAGCGAAGCACAGGCGGAACAGTACCTGAATGAGCTCTTTGGGCGTCACCATGTAAAGGTGGCGCGCTGGTGTTTGTCGGTCACGGGAGACCGTGAGTCGGCGGCCGATCTGGCCCAGGAAATCTGCGTAAAGGCCTACCAGAACCTCTCTTACTTCAAAGGCGAGTCCAAGTTTTCTACCTGGCTTTATTCCATTACCCGCAACCACTGCCTCAATGCCGTCCGGTCCAGAGCGAGCGCCCCGCAAATGGACTCTGACGAATTGCTCATGGACACGCTGCCGGATGTTAAAGACAGCGCCCTGGCGCAAATGGAACGCAAGCAACAGGCCGACATTGCTCGGCAGCTAATTAATGAGACGCTGGAAGAAACCGAGAAAGCCGTTTTTACCATGCACTTTGGGGAAGAGCTTCCGCTAGACGTGATCACGCGCATGCTCAACCTGACGAATGCCAGCGGAGCGAAAGCTTTTCTGGTAAGCGCTAAAAGAAAACTCGATCGAGCAGCAAAACGCTGGCAGGCAAGAGCATAACCTTCAGGAGATTTGTCATGGCCGACAATACCAAAACCTTAAAGATGTGGCAGGAAGCAGCAGCCGAAACAAAAGAATGTCTGCCGCTGGAAACGCTGGAGCGCATGCTGGATAACCCTTCCGGCGACGCAAAAGCCGCCGCGCATCTGGCTGGCTGCGCACACTGCCAGACTGAACTTGCCATGTTGAAGAACTTTGAACAGTCCACTCCGTCCGCCGACGAAGGCGCTGCCGTGGCCTGGATCGCCTCCCAGTTGCAGCGCCGGCAGAACGCTCCTGTGGCGCAGCAGAAAGTTGCTCGCGTTCCCTTCTGG
>JBARNL010000320.1:0-3689 GCA_049802955.1 Candidatus Angelobacter sp. | reverse complement strand
GTGTAGCTCAGCGGCCCGATCTTTTTTGCTGTCTCAATCGTTTCCTTCGGCAGATCAGGTTTCTTGTCGATATAGCTCACCGGATCGATCCATGGTCCGGCATCTTTGGCTCCGCCGGTATCCTGCGCCACGGAGATGATTTCAAAATTCTTGTCTTTCAACTGTTGGTAAATTGCCTGCCAGCCTGGCAGGTCAAAGCGGCACCCTCACCAACTGGCCCAGGTAACAAGCAGAATTTTATTCCCGCGAAAATCAGAAAGCCGATGCAGCTTGCCGTGAAGATCAGGCAGCGTGAAGTCCGGCGCTTGCAGTGAGCCGAGCTGCTGGCGCTGATCGGAGCGCAGCCCAAAATACCAGGTGGCAAGCGCAGCATCGTGCGCCACGGGCTGGTGGACAAGTTCGGCAAACGCACTCATATTGAACCATGTTTGACTTGAGTTGCCGTTGCTTGCGTCCTTATGAATAAACGCTGCACGTTTGGCTTTAGGCAGCGGGAAGCAAAGCTCGTCGCGGCACACGCCTTGAGGCTTTACTTCAAAGCGCGTCGCGCGCTTCAGGTCGGATGTGGTGATCCAGAGCTGGCCGGCGTCTTCACGCGCTGAAGCGAGATCGGTAGCGACGTCGTCATAAACAATGGTGGTGCGGAGTTCCTTGGCGGCCGCGGGAATCGCGGTGAGCAGAAGCAACAGCAGACAGGAGCAAATATTGGCTTTCATGTGGATCTCCATGTACGGATGGTAATTATACTTCTCAGAATTCGTGCAAATCCGCATATATTGCGGCCCAATCAACTTCGTTGCGATAGGGTTTCCTCACCTTCGGCAAGCTCAGGGTTCTGAATTTCAGAAGTACGCTGCATCGGTTTCAGCCCCAAATCCTGCAACAGCGCGGCGTCTTCGTCGGGCGCGGGGTTTGGAGTCGTCAGGAGCCGTTCACCGGTAAAGATGGAATTCGCTCCGCCGAGAAAGCACAGCAGGATCGCTTCACGCGACATTTGCTTGCGTCCCGCGGCCAGCCGGACCATAGAACGGGGCATCAGGATACGTGCGCAGGCGATTGTCCGCACCATGATAAAAGGATCGAGATCGGGTTCCGCCGCCAGCGGCGTGCCTTCAGCGCGGACCAGCATATTGATAGGGACACTCTCGGGATGCGGACGAAGCGTTGCAAGCTGGTGCAAAAGGCCGATGCGGTCGTCTTCGGATTCGCCCATCCCGAGAATTCCGCCGCAGCAAACAGTGATGCCGGCCCGGCGCACGGCAGCAATCGTATCCAACCGTTCCTGGTAAACCCGCGTGCTGATGATGTTCGAGTAAAACTCAGGAGAAGAATCCAGGTTATGGTTGTAAGCGGTAAGGCCGGCTTGCTTGAGTTGAGCGGCTTGCGATTCCGTGAGCATGCCCAGCGTGCAGCAGACTTCCATTCCCAGCGCGGCCACGGCGCGGACGGACTCCAGCACGGAATCGAACTCGCGCCCCTGAGGCGCCTGCCGCCATGCGGCGCCCATGCAGAAGCGGGTTGCGCCATCGGCTTTTGCGCGGCGGGCGGCGGGCAGAATTTCATCGCACTTCATCAGCGGCTCGCGCTCCACGCCGGTGGGGTAGCGCGCGCTTTGCGGACAGTAAGCGCAATCCTCCGGGCATCCACCAGTCTTGATGGAGAGCAGCCGGCACATCTGCACTTCATTGGCTGGGTGAAACTTGCGGTGTACTTCTTGCGCTTGCACAAGAAGATCGAGCAGCGGCTGATGATATACGGCAGCGATTTCCTGCCGTGTCCAATCCGTACGCATGGTTGCGCAATTATAAATGCGTTCCGCGCGATCGCGCCGCGTGTCTCAAGTGACAGAAAATGGCGTAGAAAGCCCTGAAAGGCCCGGGAGTCTCATGGCTGTCGTTTTCGCTGGAAAGGACCTTATTTTGTTGGGCTTGTGCGGATGGCTGTTAACTGCAAAGTAAACTGGTGCAGGGCCAAACGTAACAATTCTAAAGCTTTGGTAAAGCACATCTATTGATAAAGTAGACGGGGTCTGACGTGGCCGCTTTCTGGGCTGTTGAAAATGAAGAGCTTGCGGAGACAATTCGCGCTGCTGGCAATACTGCTGATCTCCGGCCTGGTCTGCGCCCAGCCTTTACCGCGGCTGGATAATATGACGCACGCGTTCTCATTGCTTCCGTCTACATTCATCAGTCCCACAAAGCAGCCGTGCGTCCATCCCACGGAGCCGTTTGATATCGATGATTACGATGGGCCTCTAAACAAAGTGGTTGCGCGATTCTCGCAGCGGCTGGAAAGCACTACTGTGCATATTCCGCGCCACAAGAACGATCTTCGCCCATGCACGCTTTCCGCTTTAGATAAATTCCACATGTTTGTGGAGGGCACTGCTGATCCGTTGAACTATGTCGGAGCAGCCTGGGATGCCGCAACCGCACAGTTGGATCGTGACGATCCCAGCTACCAGATGGGCGCTTCCGGCTATGGCAAACGTTTTGGCGCTGCGGTTACTGATAATACGACCGGTGACTTCTTCGGCATCTTTCTTTATCCCGCTCTCTTTCGTCAGGACCCGCGCTATTACCGCCTGGGACAAGGCTCTGCGCAGTCGCGGCTTGGTCACGCGTTGGCGCACAGGTTTGTAACGCAAGGTGATTCAGGCAAGCTCATGCCGAATTATTCTGAGTGGTTTGGGACAGTAAGCTCCAAAGCGTTAAGCAATTTGTATCATCCTGGCAACCCGCGCGGGTTTGCCCCCACGGCCAGCCGCGTCGGCTATAGCGTCGCTAATGATATGGCTTGGGACGTTCTGCGCGAGTACTGGCCGGAGATCGCCCACAAGTTCAAGCTGCCGTTCAGGACTCAATAACTAGCGCGCAAGAAAAAAGACGGCGTCGAAACGCCGTCCTCAAAAGCTTGATTCACTGACAATCTACAGCGGTTCCAAAGTTGCTATATCCCTGTCAGGGTGGAGCAGGCATTTATGCCTGCGGTAAGCGCTGGTCCATTACCGGCTTAAGCCGCTGAGGTACCTGTCAGGGTACATTAGCTTGGGAAGCGCTCTAGAACGTAAACTTCGCTCCCAACTGGAACTGCCGGGTGTTGAAAGCCGTTCTGGGTGCGCCAACCGCGCCGCTTGGTCCGGAGATGCCATCCCCAAAGTGTGTTGGGACCTGGTTGGAAATAAAGTCCGGCGCACCGTAAACGGAAAACACTTCATCGATGTTGGCATGGTTGAGAAGGTTGAACGCGTCAACGGAAAGATTGAGTATTTTCCTTTCTCCGATGTGAACAGCGCGCGCCAGCCGCATATCAACCGTCTGAAGATTATCGCCACGGTAGCTGTTGCGCGGTGAATTGCCTACACGGTCAGTTACGGGATTGCCGTCTCCATTGGCGTCAAAACCCACAAACAGCGTGAAAGGCCGCGCCGATTGCAGCGTGACAATGCTGCTCAATTCGAAATTCCGCAGGAACGTACTCTGCGGCGCGTCCGCCGTAAAATTCGCCACAAAGCGGTGACGGGCGTCCTGGTTGGAATTTGCCCTCTCCAGGTTGCGCTGCGCGTTCGATTGCGGCGTGCTCACGAAGGTAACAAACGTGCCGTCATCCAGCGTATGTGAGAGCGTGTAATTTGCGTTCAAGGAAAAATACTTGCCCGCTTTTTCTATCACCTGAAGCGTCAGGCCATG
>JBARNL010000319.1:0-5070 GCA_049802955.1 Candidatus Angelobacter sp. | reverse complement strand
GTGCACCTACTGCCGGCACAAATAGCCACAACGGTGCTTTAAAAACAATCAGCAGCACCACCGGCACCAGCACCGCCGCGGTAAGGACTCTCTTCATTTAGTTGGAACTGCCTGGAGGAGGTTCGTTCAGGCCGCCGTAACGCCGCTCGCGCGATTGAAATTCCTTGATGGCTTCCAGCAGATGCAGGCCATTGAAGTCAGGCCACAGCGTCTTGGTCACATAGATTTCCGCATATGCCGCCTGCCACAGTAGGAAATTGCTCAGGCGCATTTCACCGCTGGTGCGGATGATCAGATCCAGCTCCGGCAGATTGCTGGTGTACATGTGTCGATTCAGGCTTTCTTCGTCGATTTTGAGATGCTCAAGCCCGCCATTATTGGCTGCGGCGTTCACCATGGACTTGCAGGCGTCCACGATCTCAGAGCGCGATCCATAATTGAGCGCCAAAGTCATGACCATACCCGTGTGATGAGCGGTCTGTTCTTTGGCCCAGGCCATGCGCTCCTGTACTTCCTGCGGCAACATATGGCTGCGACCAATAAACGAGAGCCGGACATTGTTGCGGTGCATCAGCGGCAGCTCATTTTTTAGGTAGCGATGCAGCAGCTTCATCAGGAAGTGGATTTCCGTGGCTGGACGGCGGATGAAATTCTCCGCCGAAAAAGCATACAGCGTCAGAGCGGACAAACCAATGTTGGAAGCCGTTGTAACCACGTTGCGGACCGAGTCCACACCTCTGCGATGGCCGGCAATGCGTGGCAGGTGGCGGCGTTTGGCCCAGCGGCCGTTGCCGTCCATGATGATCGCGACATGTTTTGGGAACTGGTGAGGATCAAGCTGGCTGTAGAGTTCAGCTTCCTTTCGGTCCAGCCCCGAAGGAATGGTTCGCAAAATACCTCTCAATACACTCCAACGCTAGCACAGCAGCTCTGGTCATGCAATTTCCCGCCTGATGCGACTGAAGGCGGCCTCCCGAATCACGGCTTTAAAAACAGCCACCCGCGCTTTAAGACAATTTTCTGCCGCAATAGGACTTCACGCGCCACCAATGCCGGTACAAAGCCCTGGGCAAAATGTCCCACGCGGTCATAATCATTCCGTGCCAGGTGAAAATGGTCGCGGACCCAGTTAAACAGCGGCACCTCAGCGTAGGTGTAATGTCCTCCGACAAACAAAATGCACGCATGCAGGGTGATCAGCAAATATACGATTGAGGTGAATTGAAATTTGGGATAAGTAATGGCCAGCGCGGCCAGTGCCAGAATCGCCGGAAATATTTCCAGCACCCAGGTGAAGTAATCGTGCGGATGGATGGCAGACAACGTGAGAACAATGGTGAAGCTGCACAGCAGCAGGAGAAGAACTGGTTTCTGTTCACGCAGCATTAGGCTTCCCTAGCCCATCAGCATTCCGCCATTCACCTTGAGCACATGGCCAGTGATATAGCTTGCTTCTTCTGAAGCCAGAAAGCGGACCGCATGGGCAACTTCCATGTCAGTCCCGGCGCGGCCCAGCGGTATGGCCTCATTCACTTTAGATTTCAATTCCGCCGACAGAGCTTCCGTCATGGCTGTTTCAATGTATCCTGGCGCGACGGCATTCACGGTGATATTGCGTGATGCAACTTCGCGGGCAACTGCCATGGTAAGACCGATGAGCCCGGCCTTCGACGCCGCATAATTGGCCTGTCCGGCCTGTCCGGTCTGCCCAAAGACACTGCTGATGTTAATGATGCGTCCCCAGCGCGGCCTCAGCATGGAACCCATCACGGCTTGCGTGGTGTAAAAAGCCCCGCTCAGGTTGGTTTGGATGACTGAATCCCAATCTGCTTTTTTCATCCGCATCAACAATGTGTCCTTGGTGACGCCGGCATTGTTGACCAGAATTTCGATCTTGCCAAACCGTTGGATGACCGATTTCACCGCGCTTTTAACCTCAGCTTCATCGCCTACATCCATGCGAAACGTGGCCGCCTGACCGCCTTTGTCGGCTATCTCCTTAGCCACGGCGGCCAGTTTCTCTACATTCCGTGCTGCCAGCGCGATTAGAGCGCCGCCTTCAGCCAGCGCCAGCGCGCACGCGCGTCCGATCCCCTGGGAGGCCCCCGTAATCAGCGCGACACGTCCTGTTACTCCCGGCATTTGAGTTTGTTCCCTCCCGGCAAAAGTTAAGTGCGAATTATATCGAAAGGTGGTGAGGCCTTTAAGTCACATGGCTGTGCTTCGTCGCTCGGCCAATGCCGGCTCCAGCGAAACTTCGTCCCGGAAAGCCAGCTTCATAATCGGCGGCGCTACCAGCGTGGTGATGCCGGTCATAAAGATGACCAACGCATAGGCCGATTCGGAAACGATATTCATCTGCAAGCCGACTAATGCAACGATCAGGCCGACTTCGCCGCGTGGCACCATGCCGATTCCAACCTTGAACGCCGTTTTCCAGCCGGAGTGCAAGACTGGCAGGCCGCAGCCCACCAATTTTGAAAGGATTGCCAGCAGCGAGATCACAATGGCTGAAACCAGCAGCTTGCCATCAAACACCGACATATTCATGCGCGCGCCCATGCTGAAAAAGAAAAAAGGCGCCAGAAATTCATTGATGGAGAACACGCGCGCGCGCAGGTTCCATCGCGGCGAGTACTCGGCAAATGCCAGGCCCGCAAAAAATGCGCCGATGATTGCAGCCATGCCGATCTTCACCGCGGCATAAGAAAGACCCAGGCAGATGGCCAGCGCAATGATCAATGGCGCGTCCTGCGTAGACATGCGCTCCATCCCGGGCTCCATGCGCTTTACCACGCGCGGCGCGTAAAACAGCATGAGCAGGGCGAATCCAATGGCTTCAATCGCGGTGATGAGAAGCTGCGCCCATTCCAGTCCGGTGGAAGATACCAGCCCAACCACCACGGCCAGGACAATCATTCCCAGCACGTCATCAAAAACCGCGGCCCCAAGAATAATGCGGGCGGGAAGCGTATGCAGCAGATTCATATCGCCCAGCACACGCGCTGTAATGCCCACGCTGGTGGCCATCATGGCAGCGGCCACAAACACGGCCTCATGCGTGCTGTGATGGCGCAGCAGCATGTAGGAGACGCCAAAAACAAATGGCGCCGCAATCCCCGCCAGGGCAACGTACAGCGAAGTGCCTCCAACGCTGATCAGGTCTTTAGGCTGTGTTTCCAGGCCAACTGTAAATAGAAGAAAAATTGCGCCAATTCCGGCAATGGCATAGATGGCGTCTGTTGGAACTACCAGGCGCGCACCATAGGGACCCAGGAGCACACCGGCCAGGATCTCCCCCAGCACGGCGGGGAGATGCATCCTCTCAAAGGCTTCACCAAAGAGTTTGGCCCACACGAAGATGAAAAACAGCTGAAAGAGAAATGGATCAGCAGTATGCATGAAAACTGAATTTGTGCAGGGCCTGACGAAACCTTAAATCTATACGATGCGGAATTGCGAGCCAAATTCAGAGTAGATGCTGGATTCTAAAACCCATAGGCTGGTAATCTTCCCAAGAGACCCGGATTTGAAGCGGCGGGTTACCATGCTCCTGCTCTTTTGACGGGCATTTCTAAAACAGCTCTCGAATTATCGCGCCCAGCTCTCGATTTTTCCCACAGCAACCCTGTGTTTTGTCATCATAAATCAAGAGCGAAATATGCAGGTAACCCATCTAATCAGTAAAACCTCGGTGAAAACAGCAGCGGGAAAGTTCTGGACAATTCCGCTGATGGATGTTGCGATAGGCGGGCTGGTTTGTGCGTTGGCCGCCCTGGCCTTAAGCGCTGCCGCCAATGGCCATACCTGGAAAAATATGGCGCCGCTGATTTTTACGGTCGTGCTGCTGGTAATCGCTGGTTTGTTTGGGTCGCGGGCCGGGATCATCGGGACGGTGGTTGCCGCTATGATTTTCGCCAGCTTCCTTTTCAGTCCCTTGGGGAACATGCAGGTGGCTGATCAATCAGCCCGCAGCAATCTGGGCTGGATGATGTTGATCGGAATCGGTTTTTCGTTCTTATTCGCGCCACCGAGCTCCGGAATGCGGCGTCACTGAATTCTCTCCTGTAAAAGCGAAGCAAGAACGCAACAGCCTTTGTAGGCTCGGCATCCTAACACTCTCAGTTAAAGATTCGGGCATGCGTCCGGATGGCAAGAGGAGTTTCCTTATGGCTGCCGCACCTCAGTTGCCCACAACTCGTCCGCGGTGGGCGCGCTCGCCTTTTTATTTTAATTCCGCGTCCCACCTTCTTCGCATCGGCCGGGAAAAAGCAACCACGCTCATGGAATTGCTGGAAGCCATACGCACATGTCCGGAGTCATCCATTTTTCAACACACTTTTCAGACGCTGGCGGAGCACCACTACATTAGCTCCGGTTTTTCCAATGACTTTTCGCATTGGGCTTTTGCTTCCTGTAATGAAGTTGAGTTGGCGGAGCGGCTGGCCGGCATTGACGTGCGTGAATTTACTTCAATTGCCGCGTTGCGCGAACGCCTTATCCATATTATTGACAGTTATCTGCAGAAGAACCCGCGGGCCGCCACCCGTGTGGCCATGGAGCCCTTATACCTGATGGCTTCCGACCTGGTGGTGGTGCCTACGCCTTATGTAGGGCGCAATCTGGAAGAGTTTGCGGACGGGTTGCGCAAAGTGAGCATCCACGCCATTTATTACCACTACATCGATGCAAGGCTGCGTCTCAAGCTGAACACGAACGATTTCTCCGTTTGGCTGGAGAGGGAGCTGGATCTCTCCGAAGCGGCCGACAAGATCAACCGTATTGATATTTATACCTCGACGCTGGAAGGAGTGCGGCGCGGAATCCTGAAAGTTGTCGAAGCAGAGATGGGCCATGTGTGATTAGCCTCATATCGGGGCGATCGACATGCGCAATGGTTTTGAAGAACAGTTCTGGAGCATTGGATGAAGGACAAGAACCCGGGGAAAATGGTAGTGGTCGAAGACGGCGGTAATGCCGGAGAACCCCAGCAGCAAGAACATCCAGAGGCGGAAATTGCGCAAAACTCTGCGAAGAAGCCAACACTGGCGTCGCCACCCGGCGTTGAAC
>JBARNL010000318.1:0-2457 GCA_049802955.1 Candidatus Angelobacter sp. | reverse complement strand
GCTCAAAACAAAACACGGGAGCGCCAAAGTGTATGACACCCGGCTCTTTGTCGCGTAGATTTACGCAGGGAAACTTGCTGTTCCCGAACTTCAATTCAGTTTTTTCAGGTCGCCTAATGCGATTATCCCATCGTGCCAGATCCAGCGGGTGCAACGCGGAGTTCAGAACGCCTGACTCAACCATGCTTGGCCAACTCTGATCGCCAGTGCGAAAAAGTCCTGCGTCATTGGCGATGTCTACGCGGCTGAGGGTATCGGTGGTGTAAATGCGTTTGAATTTCTTGGATCCAACATAGAACTCTTCCACTGTTCCGCTATGGACGTTATCTCCATCCTCATCGAATTGGTTGTAAGAAAGCTTTAAGTGCCAGGGCCGCGCCGATGGAACTTCCAGCCCATTCATATCCAATGCCAGCTTGAGAATGTCAGATGCCGAATGCGGCACCTGCACAGACGGAATAGCGTTGGTAATATCAGTTGCGGTGCTGCCGGAATTTGAAGACTGAACTTGCAAACCCGAAGCAATTTGGCCCCCGAAGCTCCAGGTCGACGTCAACACTAGATACAGAATAGAAGAGAAGAGCTTGCATTGAAGACGGTTCCTCATTTTTCCGAGAACCTCATTATTCCACCCACTACCGTTGCTGCGACCTTACCCTGCATCTGCTTTCCATCAAACGGAGAATTCGTTGATTTCGAATGTGACTGCGCAATGTGGTATGTCCATTTTTTTGCAGGATCGAAGATGGTGACGTCCGCGCGAGCGCCCACAGCCAGCGTGCCGCGGCCTTGGAGGTTCATCACGCGCGCAGGATTAGCAGAGAGCAGCTCGACAATTCGCCGTAGCGGGATATTGTGGCGGTAATGCAGGACTGAGATGCACAAGCCCAGTGCGGTCTCAAGGCCGGTAATGCCAAAAGGTGCGTGATCAAATTCCTGGTTTTTTTCATGCGCGGCGTGCGGAGCGTGGTCCGTGGCGACGCAATCGACAGCGCCATCTGCCAGCCCGGCGAGAAGGGCTTCGCGATCTTCACGCGAGCGCAACGGCGGATTCATTTTGTAATTAGTGTCATACTGGCCTACGTCTTCATCCAGCAGCGTGAAGTGATGTGGCGTGATCTCGCAGGTCACGCGCAGGTGGTCGCGCTTGGCTTTGCGAACAGCGCGCAGAGCAGCGGCAGTAGAAAGATGGGCAACGTGGTAGCGGGCTTTGGTTTCGGCGGTAAGACGGATGTCGCGCTCAACGATTGTGCTCTCCGCTTCGCCCGGCCAGCCACGCAGACCGAGGCGAAAAGCCGTGGGGCCGGAGTTCATGGCGGAGCCTTCCGTCATGCGGCAGTCTTCCGCGTGCTGAACCACGGGCATGTTTAACGCGGCGGCAGCGGTAAGGGTCTGCCGCATGATCTTGTCATCAAGGATGGGCTTGCCGTCATCACTTAAGGCCACCGCCCCGGCGCGCTTGAGAGCCGCGAAATCAGTAAGTTGCGCGCCCAGGCTGCCGACGGTTGCAGCGGCGACAGGAAAGACGTTGACATGCGCGCCGCGAGCAGGATCGAGCATCCAGCGGGTTATCTCCGGCGAATCGTTCACAGGACTTGTATTGGGCATGGTGCAGACGGAGGTAAATCCCCCGGCCGCGGCGGCCATGGTTCCGCTGGCAATGGTCTCTTTGTGGGATTGGCCAGGCTCGCGCAGATGGACGTGAATATCGATGAAGCCGGGAGCTACGACGAGGCCACGCGCGTTGAAGGTGTCGTCGGGTTTGCCGCGCAGTTTTCCAGGGGCAGCGAGTTCGACGACACGGCCATCTTTGAGCAATAGGTCGTACTTGCCCTCGAGGTGCTCAGCGGGGTCGATGAGAAGGCCGTTGCGGATTGCGAGAGATCCAGCCCTCATCAGGAGGCCCCTTTTGCCGCAGATTTGCGCAGATGAACGCTGATCCTTTTTCTTTCATTTTCAAACGCAAGACGTTTTACCTGGGGTCGAGGGCCAAAGTTCAGCAGAAGTCCCACTTCAATTTCAGTCGAGCGCAAATAATGGATCAGCTGAGCGTCGTGAGAGGGATCAAGCGCTTTGCAGGCTTTCAGTTCCACGAGAACAACGCCGTCAACTAACAGATCAGCATCGTACGAGCCTATTGTTTGTCCGTGGAACCAAACGGGAATGGGAACTTGCTGACGAAATTCGATTCCACGTTCTTTTAGGGCCAGAGCCATTGCTTCTTCATAAACTTTTTCAAGAAATCCGAAGCCAAGTTCGTTGTAAACCTCATAAAAAATGCCGATAATCTGCTCGGTCAATTCTGAGTGTTTATATCTGCGCCCATCTGCGTTCATCTGCGGCGAATGCATTTTCTACGCTACCCCCAAACAGCTCGCCAGGATCGCCATTCTTACGTAAACGCCGTTTTGCACCTGCTCTTCAATCAGGGACTGCGCGCCGTCGGCGACTTCGCTC
>JBARNL010000317.1:0-5880 GCA_049802955.1 Candidatus Angelobacter sp. | reverse complement strand
ACCGGACACCCTTCTCGCCGACAATCGAATGCTTTTTAAACCGTGAATCCTCGTGTTCAGGGTAATCGGTGCGATAGTGCGCTCCGCGGCTTTCCAATCGGGCCAGCGTGGACCGCGCAATCAACAGCGCTGCCGTATGGATGTTTCTGGCTTCGCAGTTGCGTCGCGTTGTTGGTGGCGGCAGTTCCTGTGCGGATGCCTGCAACTGGTTTATTGCCTCCGTCAGGCTTTGGCGTGAACGCACAATCCCAACCTTATTCCACATGAGTTGCTGAACGCCGTGGATGAAAACCTCAATGTCATTTCTTGCGCCGGGATTTTTTATCGGCTCCGTGTCTGCAATCGCAGGATGATGAGCTTGTTTAGCTTCCTTCATCATCGTGCCGGCCGCGCGAGCGCCAAAAACCAGGCCTTCCAGCAGGGAATTGCTCGCTAATCTGTTGGCCCCATGGACCCCGGTGCAGGCCGCCTCGCCCGCGGCATATAGTCCGGGCAGGCTGCTGCGCCCGTCAAGATCTGTGCGGATGCCGCCCATAAGATAGTGTGCTGCCGGCCGAATCGGCACCAGATCAACCGTGAGGTCGACATTGTATGTGAGGCAGGTTTCGTAAATCCTGGGAAACCGCGCCCTGATATGGTCGGCCTTCAAGTGTGTCAAGTCCAGATAGACCACCGGCTCTTTCAGTCGACAAACTTCCAGTTCATGCGCGATGGCGCGGGCCACTACATCGCGAGGCGCGAGTTCCCCAGCCTCATGATATTTGGACATGAATCGATGCAGTTCAGAATTGCGCAGCACAGCGCCCTCTCCGCGCAGCGCTTCTGAAAGCAGGAATCGGGGCGCGCCCTTTACGTAGAGCGCAGTGGGATGGAACTGTACAAACTCCATGTCACTGATTTCCGCTCCGGCATGGTACGCCATGGCAACGCCATCCGCTGTGGCGACAGCGGGGTTAGTCGTGTTGCTGTAAACATGACCGGCGCCGCCGGTGGCCAGCAGTACTGCGCCGCCAGTTACGTTATGGATTTCCCCGTTGCCTGAAATCAGGCTCACACCTGTCACCCGGCCTGAATCCACACAAAGATTGGCAGTAAATTCAAATTCTGAGAACGCAATATTTTTGAGCGAAGAAGCTTTGGCATACAGCGCTCGTCCAATCTCGCGGCCGGTGGAGTCTCCATGGGCATGCAGGATGCGGTCACGGCTGTGCGCCGCTTCGCGCGTAAACGTCAGCTTGGTTCCTTTGCGGTCAAACTGCGTACCCCAATCGATCAATTCCTGGATACGCTCGGGACCTTCTTCCACCAGGACGTGCGCTGCGTCCACGTTTACGATTCCGTCACCGGCCTTGATGGTGTCTTGCAGATGCAGGCTGATTTCATCTTCGTCGCTCAGGGCGACGGCGATTCCGCCCTGCGCATACTGCGTTGCCGACTCCGTTAGCTCCTGCTTGGCTAGCACCAGCACTTTGCCCGCTTCAGCCAGAGAAATGGCCGCGCGCAGGCCCGCAACGCCTGCGCCGACAACAATGAAGTCCACCTGGGCCGGAGGTTTTTTCATGCAGTCGAAATGGTATCAGAGGAAGATGGTTCGTGTGGCCGGCGGAATGGAACCGAAGAGCCACATAAAATACACTATCCCCCAGTAAGTGATACATCATCCAAACCGAATTTCATGGCCGATCATTTACCATCAACTGACGTGCAAAAGATCCGCGTTAGAACAAAACCGAATGGCTATGTCGTCCAGGTGGCCGCAGGGCTGCTGCGCCGGGCCGGACGCGAGGTGCGGCGCGTGTTGCCCTCCTCCGCAAGCCGCGTGTTCGTCATCACGTCACCGAACGTGCGCCGCCACTGGGGCGAGGCATTGGAGAAATCATTGCGCGATGCCCACCTGCC
The DNA here is from genome assembly GCA_049802955.1 of Candidatus Angelobacter sp. Lineage (GTDB taxonomy): Bacteria > Acidobacteriota > Terriglobia > Terriglobales > Acidobacteriaceae > Angelobacter. The sequence continues at coordinate 3,981 of JBARNL010000317.1, read as the reverse complement.
GTATGAAGTCCTGGAAATGCATGACGGCGAACCCGCCAAGCGGCTGCACACCGTGGAACAACTGGCTGAGAGTCTGGTTGACGCCAAGGCTGATCGCAAGTCACTGCTGATAGCTTTTGGCGGCGGTGTTGTAGGCGATAGCGCCGGTTTCCTTGCTGCAATTTTTATGCGCGGCATTCCCGTCGTCCAGATTCCCACGACCGTAGTGGCGCAGGTGGATGCCAGCATCGGCGGCAAAACCGGAGTGAATTTGCGCGGAGGCAAAAATCTGGTTGGCTCTTTCCATCAACCCAGCGCTGTCCTGGTCGATCCGGAACTGCTGGCGACGCTGGATGACCGTGAGTTTCGCTCTGGCCTGTTCGAATCACTTAAATGCGGTGTGATTCGCGACCGCGATTTGTTTGGCTTTATGGAGCGAAATGCAAAGAAAATTCTTGGCCGTGATTCACGGGCTTTGCAGCGTGTGATCGGCGATTCTATCCGCGTAAAAGCCGATGTTGTTTCCGCCGACGAAAAAGAATCAGGCTTGCGCCGCATCCTTAACTTTGGCCATACCATTGGCCATGCTTTGGAAGCCGCTACCGATTATTCGCACTTCCTGCATGGCGAGGCAGTTGCCTGGGGCATGATCGCGGCGGCGGCCATTGCGCGCGACTCGGGCGCGTGCAATGCGGAAACGGCGGAGCGGATCACAGCGGCTACGCGGTCATACGGTCCGTTGCCGAATGTGCCGTGCGATGCGCAGAGCATTTTAGGTCGCCTGGGCGCAGACAAAAAGACCATAGCGGGCGCTGTCCACTTTGTGCTGCCGCAGAAGATTGGGAAAGTAAAAATCTCAAGTGACGTGCCACCGGGCATTGTGCGCAGCGCCGTGGAGTCGATCAGAAATCATGCTTGAACAGGCCAAACCCTCCACGGTTGATCCCAGCAAAGTGACCGCTGCGAATTTTTCCAGTGGTATGCGGGGAACCACGCCGGCCGGGACATCCGACGAGCGCTCCGCTGCGAATGCGGTGCGGCAGATGTTTGATGAGATTGCTCCGCGCTATGACTTTCTCAACCACGTTCTTTCCATGAACGTTGACCGGCTGTGGTGGCGGCGCACAGCCCGAACTTTCAGTCATATTCTTTCGCGCGGCAATGCCTGTGTGCTCGATCTGTGCGCCGGAACCGGCGATATGTCCGTGGCCATGCGCGCAGTGGCTTCGCGGGATAAAAGCAGCGCCGCGATTTTGGCGCTCGATTTCTCCCATCAAATGCTGCAACACGGCCTGCGCAAGTTCATTGAAAAAAGAATTCAGCCGGTCGAAGCCGATGCTCTCCATCTTCCATTGGCCGATAACAGCGTGGATCTAGTGGTCTCTTCATTTGGTTTCCGCAACCTGGCGAACTATGACGCGGGTCTGCGCGAGATCTTTCGTGTGCTCAAGCCGCAAGGTGAAGTAGGCATTTTGGATTTCAGCGAGCCTGGCGGCCTGCTGGGAAAAGTTTACGGATTCTACTTCCGCAAAGTGCTGCCGAAGATTGGGGCAATGATTTCTGGCGTGCGCGGACCATATGAGTATCTTCCCGCATCAGTCCACAAATTTCCTGCACCGCAGGAAATGCTCAAGCGCATGGAAGCGACCGGATTCAAAAACGCAAGCTGGACCCCTTACACCTTTGCGATTGCGGGCCTGTATCGCGGTAAAAAACAGCAATAACTTTGATCAGTATCATCAGTGTTCATCAGTGGTGGGATTTCTCACTCATTGCCCCGGTGTAAATCGCCATGCCAACAACGGCGTCCACCCCGATGGCGTCCAGTTGATCCACTTCAGCCTTTGAGCGAATTCCACCCGCTACGATCATTTTCTTTTTGGTGAGGGCCGCTAATTCGCGCGCGACTTCCACAGGAAATCCAGACATGGTTCCTTCCGTATCGATATGTGTATAGAGAAACGCACTGCAATAAAGATCAAGACCACGGACCATGTCTTTAGGATCGATAGCTGTGCTTTCCTTCCAGCCTTGGACGGCGACTTTGCCTTTGCGCGAGTCGATGGCAAAAGTGAGATGTTCTGCGCCCAGAGTTTCAGCCGCCGTCGCCGCTAGCGCCGTATTGATGGCCCCATTCTTCAGCAACGCCGATCCAAAGATCACACGCTTCGCGCCCAGAGCCAGCAGTTCTGTGGCCCGCACAACATCGCGAATGCCGCCGCCGGTCTGGCAGGGAAGCCGTTTGCAGATCATTGCGATCAACTCGCGATTGTTGCCGCGGGCCATGGCGGCATCCAGATCAATCAACTGCACCAGAGGAAAAGCGGAGAAGCGCTCAATCCAATATTCAAAATCGTTAAACTCCAAAGCTTTCTTCTCGCCCTGGACAAGCTGCACGATTTTGCCGCCCATAAGATCAATGGAAGGAATCAGCACGGCCACCTCATGGGAATGCCGGCGCGAAGGAGTGTCTGCTTTAAGTCGGCAACCGCGTGCGTGCCGAAATGAAATATTGACGCCGCCAGCGCGGCATCGGCATGGCCCGAGGAAAAGACTTCTACAAAATGCTCTGCCTTGCCCGCGCCACCAGAAGCAATCACCGGAATCGAAACAGACGAAGCAATGGCCGAGGTAAGCTCACAGTCAAAGCCCAGGCCGGTTCCGTCTCGGTCCATCGACGTGAGAAGGATTTCTCCCGCGCCGCGCTCCTCAGCTTCTCGCGCCCACTGGAGCGCTTTCTTGCCGGTGGCAGTACGTCCGCCAGCGACGAAGACTTCAGCAGCATCGACCGGACTAGTTCCGCGGCGCGCATCAATTGCCACAATTACTGCCTGTGAGCCAAAGCGTCCTGCAATGTGGCCGATGAGTTCGGGATTGGCAATTGCCGCCGAGTTGATGCTGACTTTATCTGCGCCGGCATCGAACACCTGGCCAGCATCTTCCAGCGTGCGGATCCCGCCGCCGACGGTGAACGGAACAAAGAGATCGCGCGCGGTGTGGCGCACGGTTTCCGCCAGAGTTTTGCGGCCTTCAGATGTCGCGGTGATGTCGAGCAGCACAATCTCATCGGCCCCAGCGGACGCATGTGCGAGCGCCAGTTCAGCGGGATCACCTGCATCGCGCAGCTGCTGAAATTGAATGCCCTTCACCACGCGTCCGCCATCGACGTCAAGGCAGGCGATGATGCGCTTGGCCAGGCGTTCATCAGAGGGCACAGAAATTCTCCAAGATTTTCAAACCCGCTTCGGCGGATTTTTCCGGATGAAACTGCACGCCGAAAACGTTGTCGCGTTCAACGGCAGCAGAAAATGCGCCGCCGTAATCTGTGCAGGCAGTAGTTTCGGCGATTACCGGCGCCCGGTAAGAATGTGTGTAATAGACAAAAGCGCCGCTATTCACGCCCCGCAGCAGCCGAGATCCGGGACGAACCTCTAATTGGTTCCAGCCGACGTGCGGCGATTTTACTGAAGCAGGGAAGCGCGAACATTCGCCAGGGAAGAGCGCAGAGCCCGGAGTTGCCGGCGCTTCCGTGCTGCCGGCAAAGAGCCACTGCATACCTACACAAATTCCCAGAAACGGTTTACCGCTCTTGATAGCATCGAGCACAGGCGCGCGCAGATGTTCATTCAGCGATTGGCAGCGGCTGAAGTGACCGACTCCTGGCATAACAATTTTCTGCGCTGCGGTGATGACAGCGGGATCGGAGGTCACCTGCGCGTCCGCACCCAGATGTTCCAGCGCTTTTTTCACAGAGCTGATGTTCCCCGCGCCGTAATCGATAATCGCGATCATAAAAGCCCTTTGGTGCTGGGCAGCATTCTGGCTAATTGCTTATCGCGCGAGCATGCAACGCGCAATGCCCGCGCAAAGGCCTTGAACAGCGCTTCAATCTTGTGGTGGTTGGACCGGCCATAAACAGTTTTTAAGTGGACGTTGGCGCGCGCGCCACGGGCAAAGCCTTCAAAAAAGTCATACACCAGCTCCGATTGCAGGTCGCCCACC
>JBARNL010000316.1:0-2255 GCA_049802955.1 Candidatus Angelobacter sp. | reverse complement strand
GCCGCCATCCGTGGTGCGGAAGACGCCGCGGTCCGCATTCGGTCCCCAGGCATGGCCCAGCACGCCGACAAAAACCGTATTCGGATCACGTGGATCAATTGCAATGTTTGAAATCTGCCCGGCATCGCGCAGTCCCATGTGCTTCCAGGTGGCGCCCGCGTCAGGAGAGAAGAACACGCCTTTTCCAGTAATCACGTCATTGCGGATATTTTTTTCGCCCGTTCCCACCCAGATCAGATTGGGATTGGAAGGCGCAATGGCAATCGCTCCAATAGAAGCCGTGGATTCCTTTTCAAAAATCGGCTTCCATGAGAGGCCACCATCCTGCGTCATGAAGACGCCGCCGCCCGCCGCGCCCACGTAATAAATGTTGGGATTGCCCGGAATGCCGACGACAGACGTTACACGTCCGCCGCCAACCGCCGGACCAAGGTTGCGGAATTTCACGTTCTCTAGCGGATCTTTGGACTTGTTGTCCTCAAGCTTGGTCGGAGTCGTGGATTTTGCGTCTTTGTCGCCAGTATCAGACGTTTTCTTGTCCGAATTTGCCACGGGCTTTTGATTTCCGCTGCCGCTCTTCTTGGTGCGATCACCGGTTTTGCTCTGGGCGACGAGTAGCGCGGGAACGCACAGCGCCAGGACCAAAATAAAAATCATTTTCAAGAATCTTTTCATCGGGAATACTCCTGCGGGTAATAGGAAGGCTGACCGCGAATCATATCGCAAACAGAGGGTTGTTGTACAAGTCCGGCAGCATTAGATAGTCAGTCAGCTTGATGTGAATTCAAGTCCGAGCTTGGCAAAGATGCTGCGCCATCGCGATTCCATATCATCACAGTAAATGAGGGGACGCCATCCAAGATTGAGGTAAATTGAAATTGCGGCAAGTCTAAAGTCTTCTGTTCCAAGAAATGGGCATGGGTAGCCTTCCGCAACTAACCGGTTCGTCACCGATGCGGAGACGGTCGTCCCCAGGCCCTTTCGCGTGTGTGAGGGATCAGTGACAAGCCAACCCAGTTGTCCTTGAACGTGACGAGGCGAACTACTGCCGCGCATGGCCACACAGGAAGCTACAAGCTCATGCGAGGCAACGTGCTCAACCACAAAGAAGCCGCCAGCTAATGTCCTTTCGATCGTTTCCTGGAATCGACCTTCATCGGCGAAGGCTAGGTGGAACAGTTCGTCGTATCTTGCTTCATCCTCGCTTCGCAACTGGCGGAGCATATATCCATCCGGGACCGGAGATACGTCAACAAAGCCCAGGGATGAATTTCTTACCATCTCCAGTTGGTGCGTATTGCTCTGTTCGATGAATGGATACGGCGGCCGACCGGGCCGGCCACGTATTCCGTTCATAACTCACTCTCCCACAATCGTCTTCCACTCCAGCCTTCCACGTTCCAGAATCGCCGGCAGGTCTTCCTGCAGTAAGAATCGCTGCTCAATCAGCTTGTCCGCCGCTTGCTTAAATTTTTTCATGTAGTCCTCGCGCGAGGCATATCGCTCCGCAATCGACAGCCTCGGATCGCCTGACTTCTTGCGCTCTTCAGCCGTTTTTGCTAGCGGAATCCACGATCCCAGAAAGCTCACGCGCTGCTCCGGCGCGCCGATGCTGGGATCGCGCAGGTTCCATCCCGTGTAAGTCGCGAGCGGGATTTGCAGTTCAGGCAGCCGCACGCCGGCCAAATCATTGCCGTCTGCATCACTTTGTGGCACTAAAACGCCAAATGGATTGCCCACGCGCGGCGGCTCTATGGTGAGGCCTTGCTTCCACTGCGGCCCAAAATCCAGCCGATAGGCGAGACTCACTTCATGTGGAGTATTGACGCCAGGAATTTTTGGAAACCTCCATTGCGCCAGCACAACCAGAGTATTCTCAGAAATTTTCGGATATGTGCTCGCGGGCGGCTGCTTGCCGTCTTTTACCCATTCATTCATATCCGTGATTAAGGCCCGCCAGTACCACTGAATCGGATTTGGATTGGCTTTCTGTTGCGCGGTGAAGTCGGGGTTTCCCCTTACGTGATTCTCCGGCGGAAATGGTACGGTGAAGTGCTCAAGCCCAGCCAAAAAGTAAACGCGCGTGGTCGCTGCCGGCGGCGCATCCGTTGTGCCATCCGCCGAAGTATGAATCAAGGACGCGGCGCGTCCCCAATATTCATAGGACGTGTTGGTATAAAAAATCTTCGGCACAGTTTTGGATCTCGTCGCTGCATCCAGCAACCCTGCTTTCTCGCCGGTATCAGGATCTTCTT
>JBARNL010000315.1:0-2066 GCA_049802955.1 Candidatus Angelobacter sp. | reverse complement strand
ATCGTGAACCGTTCCTCAATGTGATCCGCATGCACCGGGCGTCGGTGAACAAGATCAGCAAGGAGAACGTTCCGGCCATGGTGCTGGAAGGCAGCAAGCAGTGCTGGGACGAAGCTCTGGCGCTGGGCGAGCGCAATGGATATCGCAACGCGCAAGTTACGGTGCTGGCGCCAACGGGAACTATCGGCTTCATGATGGACTGCGACACCACCGGCGTTGAGCCTGACCTGGCGCTGGTGAAATACAAAAAGCTGGTGGGCGGCGGCATGATCAAGATCGTGAACCAGACCGTGCCTTCCGCGCTGTGGAAGCTGGGCTACACGCCGGACCAGGTGAACTCCATTGTGAGCTACATTGATTCCACGGGGACCATTGAAGGCGCGCCCGGCATTAAGGACGAACATCTTCCTGTTTTTGATTGCAGCTTCAAGCCATCCAAGGGCACGCGCAGCATCCACTACATGGGCCACGTGATGATGATGGCGGCAACGCAGCCGTTTATCTCCGGCGCAATTTCCAAGACCGTGAACCTGCCGGAAGCCGCGACCGTGGAAGACATCACAGAAGCGTATCTTCAGTCCTGGAAGCTGGGGCTGAAGGCGGTGGCAATCTATCGCGACGGATCAAAGAAAGCGCAGCCGCTGATGGCCGCCAGCTCACGCGATGAAGCTGCGAAACGCGGAACTAAGTTCGAGAGAACCGCCGCAGGCGCTGAAACGCAACGTCCGTTGAGCGGGCCGGAGCTTGAGTTCCAAAAGCTTTCGCCGGAGCAGCAGACCATGGCGCTGGCTGCGGTGCGTCCTCTGACCATGCATGAGCAGGAGTCAGCGCCGCCGCGCGCAGTGCGTCACCGGCTTCCAAATGAACGTCACTCTCTAACGCACAAATTCGGCATCGCCGGCCATGAAGGCTACATCACCGTGGGCCTGTATAAAGATGGCACCCCGGGCGAGCTGTTCATCCGCATGGCCAAGGAAGGTTCCACCGTCTCCGGCCTCATGGACTCATTTGCCACCGCGGTCTCGCTGGCGCTGCAACACGGCGTGCCCATCAAGCTGCTGTGTGACAAGTTCAGCCACACGCGCTTTGAGCCGTCGGGGTTCACCGGCAACCCGGAGATCCCCATCGCCAAGAGCATCATGGACTACATCTTCCGCTGGCTGGAACTGCGGTTCGTCACCGGCAGGCAGTATCCATTGTTTAAAGATATGGTGTTGCCGCCGATGGGCGCTGGAGCACTTAGCCATGAGCCATTGGCCATTAGCCAGCAGAGTGCATCTGAAACGGTGTCGCGGTCAGAAACGCTACCTCCCCAGGGAGGATTGGCTAAAGGCCAAGAGCTAACGGCTAAAGGCTCGCCCTCGATCGTCGATCGTGGGTTATATCACTCGGCCGACGCGCTGAAAGAGTTTGTCGACCTGGGCGACGCGCCATCTTGTCACGTGTGCGGGGCGATCATGACGAGGAATGGAAGCTGCTACAGGTGTATGAGTTGTGGAAGTACGAGTGGGTGCAGTTAGCTCTATAACCTGTGACACCCAGCCCGCTGCAAGGCCGGGTGCCCGTGTGTACCACGTAAGCACCCAACGAAAAGCCCAGCGGCAGTTTGGGGTGGTTGTGACTTCTTTAGCATTTGGACACTGAACAAAAGTCCATACAATGCCAATAAATTTAATATGGCAATAAGACAGACCAAGCCTGAGCGCACTTTACCCCCGGCACACTTGTATTTAGAGGATGTCGAAGAGATTGTTGACTTTTTTACAGTCACAGAACAGCAGAATCGACAAGCCAGAAGTTACCCCACGCCTGAGGCTAGGACTCAGTTTGTCATTGGCAACCGAGAATGCGATACCCTCGAAGACATCAAGAAAATTGGTGGCACATGGAGGCGATTTGAGGTGCGAGTAGGTTCAATGGCATTCGTTGTAGGTGCTAGGGAGACTCTGAATAAGTTTTGTGTTATCCACAGGGATTGGAGGTACATTGCGGAATAGGAGCAGAGTACCGAATCATGAAGCAGAGGACACTGGCGATGGCAAACGGTTTTGAGCGATACAGCAAGA
>JBARNL010000314.1:0-4992 GCA_049802955.1 Candidatus Angelobacter sp. | reverse complement strand
CGGCGAGCTCGCCCTTGGGATAAAAGCGTTTTGATTCTTTCTGGAAGTAAATGCCCTTGAGGTTCAGCGCGCGGACGCGAGCGCTGGTTGCGTTATCGATCTTGCGTGCAATCCAGGCAAAAGCATGGGACGCACGCATGCGGCCTTCAATCTCGCTCGCATCGGCGTTCAAGACACGTGCCAGAACATGCGACGTTGAATGTACATCCGGAACTTCGGACGGCACAGCAAAGACAGAATCCACGCTGACCGTCATCGCCAATTCATTTCCGCGACGGTCATAGATATTGCCGCGCACCGGAGAAACTTCAATACTCCGCTGCTGCTGCTTGGTTGCGCGCTGCGTGTAGTCGCCATAATTAATGATCTGCAACCAGACCAGCCGGCCACAGATTACAAGGAACCAAAATAGAAGAAAGCCGAGAAGGATGTAGAGGCGCTTGTTGGCGATTTGATTCGTTTGAGCCATTTTCCCGACAGTTACCAACTAGGCCGCATAGGCTTTGTTAATTCACGTCCCTTAATTGATCTCGTCATCCCGGCAGCCTTTCAGCGAACGCGCGTTGTCGGGTCCCCATTCGCGCTCACTGTTGGCGTGAATGGGCAGAGCGCGTGAGTAGGCTGGAGGACCTTGTGCTTTGCTTGGAGAACTAAATCCCAGCCAAACACAAGGTGCCTCACTCCTATTCGGCCGCTGAAGAGAACGCGGCCTCATTGACGGAGTTCGGGATGACGTGTCTTTTAAAAAATGCATGTATCAAAATTCCGGCCCAAAAATTGAGGGCGAAGCCGGCTTGTGCTGACCCCGTTGTTACGAGCGCATGAAAATCCCGAATTGGCGGCACTCTTCAGCGGTTTGGAGCGCAGCGGCATAAAATTAAGACAGTGAGCCCGACTTGCGCGGCGAGCTGTCTGCCTCAGGTGCAGAAAACATTTCTACTCGGAGATGGGACCTTGAGCGGTTTCAGCGCAGCGAAAAAACAGACGGCAACCCCGGCTGTTTTTCCGGAGTCGCCATCAAGCACCGGAAACTCCGGAGCAAGGTCCACCAACCAAAACTTATGCCACAGCCCAATGCCGCAGCCCAAATTATTGGGCCGTGATCACAGCCACGGGCGTTGCCTGCGCCATGATGGGAGCGCCCACGTCTTCCGGATTCAGCCTGATAACCTGCCCCGGCTGTGTCGATTCAAGTCCCATCTTGCGGGCCAGCGCATCGATTCTGCCGGGATCGCGCAGTGAAGCCGTTTCCAGCGTGAGCGTGCGATTCACGTCCACCAGGCGGTCGCGCTCGGCCTTCTGCGCTTCAATGCGATAGCCGTATTCAATGGAGCTGAAATGCTGCCACGCATAAAACATCATCACCATGAACAGCGCGGCCACGGCGGCTGAAAATATCCTGATCTCGCGCCGGCGCTGCGGATCGCTCACCTTGACCAGCCGAGAATTGTCGATGGTTTTCTGGAAGTAAAATTCCGGCGTGATTCCGGCGACGCTGCGGCGCACCGCTGCGCGTGAGTCCACCGGCGTGATCATTCCCGTAATCTGCATTGCCGTCGCGGCCATTTACGCTACCTCAACCATTTCCTGTCGCCATTCAAAACGGCGCAGCGGATATTGGCGCTCCAGCGCCGAAGCTTGTATCTTTTCCTGTTCGCGGGCGTGATCTTCCGCACGCACCACACTGTTGATCAGCTCTTCAATCGTTGTTCCTTGAAACATTGCTTTGTCCTCTGCTTTTCTCGAGGGATCTTTTATTCCGGGGCAGCGCTGTTAAGAGGAAGTAATTCGCCCAAGTACAAAAGGAAGGCAGCGCCTCCCCGGAAACTTTTTGCTTCATCTGCCTACCACGGCCAGAAGAAGCCAAACTTATTTGCGTTCCGCGACCCGCATCTTTGCGCTGCGTGATCTCGGATTGCGATCGATCTCTTCTTGCGTCGCCGTAAGCGGCTTCTTGGTTAAAACCTCAAAGATGCCTGCCTTGGCGCCGTCCCGCAAAGCGTCTTTCACGATGCGGTCTTCCAGGGAGTGAAAGCTGATCACCACCAGCCTGCCTCCCTTCTTCAGGACGTCAGGCGCTGCGTCCATCAGCGCCTGTAAGTCCTCTAGTTCGCGGTTTACGAAGATTCGGATTGCCTGAAAAGTTGTGGTCGCTGGATGAATCCTTTGATGAGCCCCGGTATTCATTGACCGGAGCGCAGCCGATATGACTTGTGCCAGATGAGCGGTACTTCTTATCGGCCGCGCCCGGACAATGGCTCTGGCGATTCTCCGCGACCTCCTTTCCTCACCGAATTCGTAAATCACATTCGCGAGATCTTCTTCGCGCATGCGATTTACCACTTGATCGGCGGTGCGCTCTCCCTGCGGGTCCATTCGCATGTCCAGCGGCCCTTCCGCCTGAAAACTAAATCCGCGCGCTGCGTCGCTGAACTGCAGTGAACTTACGCCCAGGTCCGCCAGCAGTCCGTCGACTGAGGTCGGCGGAACGTGCTGGGGGATCTCGGCGTAAGTGCTGTGCAGCAGGGAGATCTTTGGACGGCTATCACCTCCGACCCCAGAAAGCCTCTGCTGCGCCAGTTCGATCGCGTGGGTATCTTTATCGAAGCCAATCAAATGACCCTGTGGGCCTAGGCGCTTTGCGATTTCTAAACTGTGCCCGCCCAACCCCAGGGTCGCGTCGATATAGGTCCCGCCGCGCCGGATTGCTAAAAAGTCGATCGCTTCTTTTAAAAGAACTGAAACATGGCCAACTTCCCCGCTGCCATGCGCCCCCTTGGGGGCTTCGTCTTGCCCAAACTCGTCCGCCACTAGATGCCCAGTTCGTCGAGAGTTTTCTCATCGTCCTGCGTGAACGGGTTCTCTTCTATGTCCTTCTTGTAAGCCTCGATGCTCTGCACTTCGAGGTACGTCAAGTTGCCGACAACGGCCACTTCGCCTTTGATCTCCGCCGAGTCGCGCAGCAACGCCGGTATCAATACCCGGCCCTGCCCATCGATTTCCACTAGTTGGCCGTAATAGTTGGTACGGTTCAAAAACTTTTTCTTGGTCGGATTGAAATTGGAGAGCTTTGCCAGCTTCTCCTCCATCCGCTGCCATTCCTCGAAGGGATACACTTGAGCAACCTTCCCATCGAGCGATGTGATGTAAAATTGCGTGCCGTACTTCTCGTCGATCAGGCGCTTGAATTCCGCGGGGACCTTTAAACGTCCTTTCTCGTCGACCCGAGTTGGATGGTTGCCGCGAAACATTGTTCTTTCTGACTGCTATCGCTACTAAGGAGGCAAAAACGGTAAGTTCTAGCTTTATTCCTGGCCCGGTCACGGTAATTTGGGGGTTTTTCAGCTTCATTTTCCCTTTGGCTACTTTTGACCACTTACCCCTTGAACCGATCTAGCTCTTACCACTTTCAACCACTTTAGACCACATCCTACGCCTAAACAGTTGTCTGTCAAGGGCTTTTTTTAAGGTGGGATGTGGAAAACCGCTTTCGATGTTTCCCTGGCCGGGGCTTGTGGATTGAAAACAGAAAAACACTAGCTATAGTGTTTACAAAAAAGGTTCAGCTACTCTGGCTACGCGTCGAGACTCGCCGTCGATGAAAAAATCTCTCACCTCAACAAAAGTTTCCAACGACGTTCCCTTCTCCGCTGAGCAGATTCACGCTTTCCGCTTGCGCCGCCATCATCTGCTTGATCAATCTGGCAAAGACCTGGTTACGATTTGCCGCGATGTATGCGGAGTGCAGGCGCAGATCATGTCCGCCGCGCAGCTCCAGCTCTGGGCGCGCAACCATGCCATCACGCCAGCCATGGTGAATGATGCGTTGTGGAAGACCCGATCGCTGGTAAAGACCTCATTAATGCGCCAGACGCTGCATCTTGTCCCGGCGGATGAGTTCCCGCTCTACATTGCAGCGCACAAGAACGCGCGCGCCAAAGCTGTGCTCTCAATCATGGCAAGGTGCAAGATCACGCGGGACGAAGCTGATGCGCTAACCGCCTTGATTCTGGAACAACTCAAAGCCGGTCCCGCGCCGCGCGCTGCGATTACTGCAGCAGTTCGACCTAAAGTCAGCAAGCGGCTGCGCGTATGGATGGACAAGGTATGGAGCATTGTGCGGCTGCCCGTGATCGAAGGCCAGGTCTGTTACGGCCCCGGCGAAGGCAACCAGGCAACATTTATTCGCACCGAGCACTGGCTGCCATCCCAGCCCAAGGTGGATGCAGTGCAGGCGCAAAAGGAACTGTTCCGCAAATACCTGCGCACGTACGGTCCGGCAACACTTCATGATTTTGCGCACTGGTCCCTCATCTCCATGGCGGAAGTACGGGCGCTGCGCCCGCTGCTGGATTCGGAGATCGCGGACTACAACGGCCTGCTGATACTGCGTGAAGATGTAAGAACCCTTCAGGCCGCTTCTTCTGAACTAAACTCCATTCATCTGCTTCCCTATTTCGATGTCTACCTGCTGGCCCATCGACTCAAAGAGCATTTCCTGCAACCGCAGTTCTATAAACGCGTTTACCGCAATCAGGGCTGGATCTCGCCGGTGGTGCTGATCAATGGAGAGATTGCCGGAGTGTGGAGTCATAATTTGTCCAGAAAAGCTCTTGAGATCGAAATTGAACTTTTCGCTCGCGTCGGTCCACGCACGCGCAAGCAGATCAAGGAACGCGCCAAGGAATTAGCCGACCTTTTTCAATGCCCTCTTTTATTTTCGTTTAAGAACTAAGCGTGTTAAGCAATTTTTGGTGTGGCTTTTCACCAGATTGCGGTCCACAAACAATTTAAAATGCGCCGATGCCATCTTTTCTGGCAGCTCATGCCATCCCGTGCTCATTTCAGAGCTTCTACTTAAGCAAGAGCTGTACTCGTAAAGCGGTACTCGCCACTTTCGTCGATTTGAACAAAATCAGATCTTCGGGAGTCCCAGTTGAAGAAATTAATACTGTTGATGGTCGCTGCTTTCGTGCCCTCGCTGCTGACCGC
>JBARNL010000313.1:0-2426 GCA_049802955.1 Candidatus Angelobacter sp. | reverse complement strand
AACAGCTGATTGCTAATGGCTAACTGCTAATTACTGGGCTAAGAGCCAAAGGCCGATTTTAAACACACTTATAGCGCACGGGTTTGAAGGCTCAAAAAACATAAGCTGCGGCTAACTTGCGGATAGCCAATCACTTATGCTCATCGGACACTTCTGGATGCAGGCCTTTGATCTCGCCCAGCAGACCGCAATCTGCTGGCGTCCCCTTTGGACTGTAAGAGGCAAGCCGCTGCCGCTCCCGGCTGTAAAACTTAGACTCATATTAGCAAATACACGGCGAACAAAACAAGGGAAAAATGCACGGAACTTGAAGAAACTTGGAACGCCTATCCACGGCTGAGGCTTAGCGCTTCTTTTTGCGCCCAGAATGAGCCTTACGCTTCCTTTTCGCGGCTTGATCCTGCTTGTCTTGCAGTTTACGCCGAAACCTCTGCACCTCCGAAAGTTCTGTCTCTGCCGTTTCGGCGCGCTTCACGGCTTCTTTTGCAACCGCCTGTGCAACCGCCTTTAAGCTCGACTCAGTTTCCGCTCTCTCGTTCGCAAGTTGGAGAGCAGCTAAAGGCTGTTGGAGCCTTGGAACCCGCTCAAGGACGCTCTCGATTGGTTCCCCATATTTTCTGCTAAGCGATTGTTCGTATGCGGCGTGCTGTTGAACTATGCTCAGCTTCGCCTGATCAATGATGCCGCCAAACACAGCGGAAGCTACTCGATCATCTAATACAGTCACACCGGATTGAGCAAGCCCCCAAAGAAGTGTCTCGAAGGCCCGATTTGCAGTGTTCTGATCGGAAGCCGGAGCCAAAGTCGCGGCAAACCGAAAGAACGCTTCTGGCTGCCAGGTTATCTTTGGCCCAGGCCGCAATGCATTGAGGATTGCCGTCTGGCTGAGAAACCAAGCGGGTGAGGGATGGCCTGAATCAGTGAGCATGTGGTATTTGCCGTTGCGCTCATTGAAAATAATGATAAAGGCTTCCGCTTCGGGCTTAGCTTTCTTTTGCAGATCTTCAGATTCGGCCTCGCTCGGTGTCCCGCGGCTGTATGTTCCAACAATCTCTTCAGTCAATGTCATGACTTCAGCGTGGTCTTCTAACGTGAATCCCGGCCAGTCACTGTGGGCGACCGATTCGATTCCTACCCTTCTCAGCGCATCACGCACCGCCTCGGCGGTTACATTTGCCTGCCCACTAATCTGCGTCAAATATTGATCCCAATCTGCCGGGTTTCCTGCAGCTCGCCAATTGATAAAACCCTCGAGAAACAGGTTTGCCTTTCGATATGGCACATCGCCTCTAGCTGCCGCTATTACGTTGGGCGAATCTGGACCGCCAGTGTTAATGACTTTGTTTGCAAACCAGAGATGCTCACGCGTCTCGTCGAACAGGCGGTCTGTCGTAAATAAGCGAATACCGAAGTCGGACAATCTCTGAAAGGCTTGGCTGAAGGCTGCGTTTGCAGCACTGGCGGCAGCAATCGCAGCAATCTGCGCACTTGAGTCGACTAGCCAAATGGTGTCTTTTGCGTGTCGCAAACGCTCCATTGCTGCATCGCCGAAAACTCCAAGTAGGTGAAATGCAAAAAAACCTTGCGAAACCCTTCCCAGGTACTCGCGTTCGGCTGGATCAGATTTAATGAAACATTCAAGTGATGCGGTAGAAAAAGCTTGCCTTAATAGGTGCTGGTCATATTTTGCGGACGCGTCGTTAATAAATCGAATCACGGATGTCGGTACGGTTGAAGTGGTCGGCTGAGCCGTGAGGCTGCTTGCAAGAGTAAGACCTCCTTCACGGAAGTAGCCCGTCAATGATGCATCGATATCGGTGGCCAACTGGGCAGCTTGAGTGGCTGTGAGCGTAGGAAAGGTACGATGGAGCCGATTTTGAACAGACAGGTGAAATCTGTTTCTAAGGTGCTGAAACGCGCTCCGATCGGCTTTCACTGCATTTTCAGCCCCAGCAGAGACCACAAATAAATTTCCACTCCGTGAAAGCAGGTTTTCACCGACTGCGCGGTCGGCAATTCGGGCAGCAAGCTCCGGACGAACTGGTGGCGCAGGCGGCCAGCCGGCCATTTCGAGCGCCTGTTGAATCGAGAACCGAGGAAGGGTTTGTAGCTTTTGCAAGACGGCACGAATAGCCGCCACCATGGCGTCAGTTTGTTTCGTTTCAAAATCTGTCTGCTCCGAAAGCTTCGTGAAAACAAAGAAACCAGGCGCAGCAGCATTGGCTTCAAGCGGAGAAGTCGCCGCGCGAGCAACGCTTTGGCTAATATGTACAGACAGCCGGGGTGGAGCAAAGTCGGTTAAAGTTTCAATAAGCCGAACCAGGTTGCGATGTGAATTGTCTCGGTTGTCATATGTGATAACTCGAATCCGATACTTTTCAAGATACTCATTTACCGTTGACTGCGGAACGTCAGGCGCGATCCAG
>JBARNL010000312.1:0-4041 GCA_049802955.1 Candidatus Angelobacter sp. | reverse complement strand
ATGGGAAACAGGAGCAACTCACGATTGACCCGCGCACCACGCTGCTCGATCTTCTGCGCGAAAAGCTCCAGCTTACCGGCACAAAAAAGGGTTGCGATCACGGTCAGTGCGGCGCTTGCACCGTTCTGGCCAATGGACGTCGCATCAATAGCTGCCTTTCGCTTGCCCTGACGCATGAGGGCGAGCAGATCACCACCATAGAAGGATTGGCCCAAGGCGATCAGCTGCATCCAGTACAAGCTGCGTTCCTGGAGCACGACGGGTTCCAGTGCGGCTACTGCACGCCGGGGCAGATCTGCTCCGCTGTCGCGCTCTTGCAGGAAGCCCGGCGCGGCGACGCCAGCTACGTCACCGCCGATCTGCGAAAAATAGGCACGGCTGACCTGAGTCCCAATGAAATCCGTGAGCGCATGAGTGGGAATATCTGCCGCTGTGGAGCGTATCCGGGAATTGTTGCGGCGATCCAGGAAGTTCATTCACCGCGGCAAGGCGGAGGCTCGGAGAAAAGCTAAGAAAATTTCCTTTCTCCTCTGTTTCCTCCGTTCCTCTGTGTTGAAAGGTTTTTCTTATTGTTGCAAAGATGCGATTTTCAATTTCGGCGATTTTTGGCAATGCTGGCAATTTTGGCAATTGATTTCGCGGAGAAGACCTGGACGCCACGGTAGGGTGACAAGTGGTGAGATCCAATGAGGCACAAAACATGAATCCCTTTGAATACAAGCGGGCAGAGCAGGAGCAAGCTGCGATTGACGCGATCATAGGCGGCAAAGACGGCGGCAAAGACGCAAAGTTTCTGGCCGGCGGCACCAACCTGATTGACCTGATGAAAAACGGCGTGCAGACTCCGTCGCGTCTGGTCGATATCAACCGCGTGCCGCTGACGAACATTGAGCGTACTCCAGATGGAGGTTTGCGCCTGGGAGCGCTGGCGCGGAATAGTGACACCGCAAATCATCCGCTCGTCCGAAAAAATTATCCGCTGCTCTCGCAGGCCATTCTCTCCGGCGCTTCGCCACAGCTCCGCAATCTTGCCACAAATGGCGGCAACTTGCTGCAGCGCACGCGCTGCTCTTACTTCATGGATCCGGCATTTCCCAAGTGCAACAAGCGTTCACCCGGCAGCGGCTGCGGCGCGCGCGAAGGCATCCATCGCCGCCATGCCATTTTTGGCGCAAGTGAACAGTGCATCGCGGTGCATCCCTCTGACATGGCGGTAGCTCTCGCTGCGCTCGGCGCTTCTGTTCGCGTGCGCGGACAAAAAGGCGAGCACATGATTCCGATTGCAGACTTCCATCGCCTGCCGGGGGCCACGCCGCAGATGGATACCAACCTTCAGCCCGACGAACTGATTCTTTCTATCGACCTGCCGCAATCGCCTTACGCGGCCCAGTATCATTATTTAAAGATCCGTGATCGCGCCAGCTATGACTTTGCTCTGGTCTCTGTAGCGGCCGCCTTGGAGATGGAAGGGGATTCAATCAAGAGCGCCCGTCTCGCGCTGGGCGGCGTCGCGCACAAGCCCTGGCGCGCGGAAAAAGCCGAAGCGCTGCTGGCGGGCAAGCCCGCAAATGCCGCGACCTTTGCAGCTGCGGCCACTGAGGCTCTCAACGGCGCGCAGCCGCTGCAGCAGAACGCATACAAAGTTGAGCTGGCCAGGCGTGCAATTGTCCGCGCGCTCACTTTGGCAGGAGGTGTGGCATGAGCGTCGTTGGATCGCCCCTGACGCGCGTTGACGGCAAGCAAAAGGTTACAGGCACGGCAAAATTCACCGCCGAATTTGAAATTCCTCAGCTTGCTTATGCCGTGATGGTCACCAGCACAATTGCCAGCGGCCAGGTTGCCGGCATGGATACCGCCGCCGCTGAGAAAGCTCCGGGCGTGCTTGCTGTAATCACGCCGCGGAACGCATTGCGCCTGCCCGGAGCCGAGCGCCGCATCACTGTCTTGCAGGATGCAAATGTTTATTACCAGAACCAGCCGATTGCGGTTGTCGTGGCGGAAACGCTGGAGCAGGCGCAGCATGCGGCGCAGTTGGTCCGCACGCGCTATGATGCAAAGCCGGCCAAGCTCGACTTTGAGGCTGGCTTTCCCCAATCGTATCCCGGAGAGCACAATGGCGAGCCGGGCGATGCCGGCTGGGGCAACGTGAATGCCGGACTCGCGCAGGCCGAAGTGAAGGTGGAAGAGACCTACACCACGCCGATCCACCATCACAATCCCATGGAGATGCACGCCGCCATGGCGCAGTGGGATGGCGACAAGCTCACGCTGCATGACACGACACAAACCGTTACGAACCGGCGCAGCTACGTGGCCAAAATGTTTGGCGTCCCTGAAGACAATGTCCGCGTGATTGCTCTGTTCGTGGGTGGAGGCTTTGGCTCTAAAGGACAGACGTGGGCGCCGGCCGTGCTGGCCGCGTTGGCGGCAAAGCAGGTAAAGCGTCCCGTGAAATTGGTGACGGAGCGTCCGCAGATGTTTGGCATGGTCGGCTCGCGTCCGCGAACGCAGCAGAAGCTCAGCCTGGGTGCAACCCGCGATGGCAAGCTCACCGCCATCAGGCATGAAGTGCATGCGCATACATCAATGATTGAGGATTATCTTGAGTCCTCTGCATTTGCCACGCGCGTGATGTATGACTGCGCTAACGTGCAGACCATTCATCGGCTGGTGCAGATGAACCTGGGCACGCCGACTTATGACCGCGCTCCCGGCGTGGCCACCGGGACCTACGCGCTTGAAGTCGCAATGGACGAGCTCGCCTATAAGCTCAAGATGGATCCGCTGGAATTGCGGCTCAAAAATTATGCTGAGGTTGATCCCAGCAACAAAAATCCTTTTACTGAAAAAAGCCTGCGCGAGTGTTACAGGCGCGCTTCTGAAAAGTTTGGCTGGTCTAAACGCAATCCTGAACCGCGCTCCATGCACGATGGCGACTTGCTTATCGGCTGGGGCATGGCCACGGAAACATATCCCGGGCGGCGTCTGCCTTGCAGCGCGTTGGTCCAGTTCCAGCCGGACGGGCGTGTTCTTGTAGCTTCCGGCACGCAGGAGATCGGCACCGGCATTTATACCATCATGACGCAGGTTGCGGCTGATGCGCTCGGCATGCCGCCGGATCTCATCGACGTAAAGATCGGCGACACCACTTTGCCGCCTGCGCCAATCTCAGCCGGGTCTATGTCCACGGCCAGCGTTACGCCTGCGGTGCATGACGCAGCAATGCAGGCACGCAACAACCTGCTTGGTCTCGCCGCGTCCGACTCGCAATCGCCGGTTTACGGCGTTGCCGCCGATCAGATCGAGTTCAGCAATGGAAAGCTTTCCGCCAAATCGTCGCCGGGAAAGGCAGAAGATTTCCGCGCGTTGCTGGCTCGCCATGGCAATCAACCGGTTGAAGGCAAAGCCAGTCTCAAGCCCGATCTCGACACGAAGAAGTTCTCGTCGCACTCTTTTGGCGCGGTCTTTGCGGAAGTGGCCATTGACCCGCTCACGGTCATGCCTCGCGTGCGCCGCGTTGTGGCCGTCTATGACGTAGGCCGCATCATCAACGCCAAAACCGCGAGCAGCCAGTTCATCGGCGGCATTGTCTGGGGCGTGAGCCTGGCCCTTTTAGAGGACACGCAAATGGATCCCGGCACCGGCCGCTTCACCAACGCCAATCTGGCTGAATATCACGTGCCTTCCAATCTCGATATCGGCGAAATCGATGTCTCTGCGCTCGATATTCCGGATACCAAGCTTGATTCCATGGGCGCGCGCGGCATTGGCGAAATTGGAATCACCGGCACCGGTGCGGCCATCGCCAATGCAATCTTTCACGCCACAGGCAAGCGCGTGCGCGATCTGCCCATCATGCCGGACAAATTGATCTGAAGCCGGTCAGAATCGTCGCGCATTGGGTGCATCGCTGTAGTAACGCCCTTGTGCCGCGCCAATGTGAGACACTTATTGCTGATGGCCAAGTGGAAGCAATACGAGCTATGGGTCCAGACCGCCCAAAACAAGTGGGAGATCGTCGGCATATTTCCCAGCACTGAG
>JBARNL010000311.1:0-2150 GCA_049802955.1 Candidatus Angelobacter sp. | reverse complement strand
TGCATAAGGCTGATTATAAGGTGATAGGCGGAGCTCAACTCTACGCCAATGACGATCCATATCCGCCAAACCAACCCCAATCTGGGATGACTTGGGAGGCCTACAGCTAAGCCTTTTGGAATCCTAGTTAAAGGACAGGGGGGAGGGTAGGTCATCATCGACGGGATTGCCGTGGCGAGCTTGCCCTAGCCAGTCGAGACTAACCGAGATCTAGATCCACTACCGCTTCTGCAACAACTCTCCATTCGTTCCCGCCGGCTTTTCTGGAATCCAGATGGAAAACACGGCGCCCCGTGGATGGTGATGGTTGCGCACCTGGATCAGGCCCTGATGCCGGTCAATAATGTCCTTGGTAAGCCACAGGCCAAGTCCGGTCCCGGTGTTTCCCTTGGTTGTAAAAAATGGCTCGAAAAGCTTGTGCCGTGTAGTCCGGGAAATGCCGCTGCCGTGGTCCACCACTGAAATCCTCACTCCTCGTGTTGCAGTTGCGGGATGCGGGACCCTGGTGCCGCGCAAGAGCAACTTGCCTCCGTGCGGCATGGCATCAACGGCATTGGCAATAAGGTTTACCAATACCTGGCGAATTTCGCCCACGGCACAAAAGACCTGGATGCCTTTATCGCAGGCAATACTTGCCTCGATTTTCTGGTTTCGCAGCTTCGCCCGGAACAGCACCACGGCGGATTCCAGCAACGTACACACCTCAACATATTCCGGCCCCCTGGACGAACGGTGAAACCGCAGAGTGTGGTTCGATATCTCAGTCACGCGGCGTAATTCATCTTCCGCCAACAGAGCCCAGTTCTGTGCTTCTTTCAGGTCGGTCGCGCTGCGGACAAGAAAAAGGAGATTGGTAACTGAGGTCAGCGGATTATTGATCTCATGCGCCAGGCTGGCCGCTAATCGCCCTGCCACCGCCAGCTTTTCGGTCCTTCGCAGCGCTTCTTCTGAATGGGCTTGGCGGCTCATGAAATCGCGCACTTCATACTGGCGAATACGCGCGCGCAGCGCGGTTTCCACCGCGCTTAACAGGCTTTCAGACCGGATAGGTCTTTCCACCAGAGTCACGTTTCCCAGGAAACGAAGTGAGCTCAGCTTGGCGGACGGAATAGACGGATTTGTTCCCGAGCTTGTCAGGATAATCAAGGGGAAATCCGACCATGTCGGCTGCAGCTCCAGGCGCTTGCGCCATTCCTCAATGGAAAGCTTGAGCGATTCCTCAGTGATGATCGCCGTGGCGGCGCCTCTTTCCAGTTCACTGAAAAAATCTTCCGGGCCGGAAACCTTGTGGCTGCAAAATTTGTGCCGATGCAGAAAAGATTGCAGAAGTTCGGTGTCTCTTCCGAACTGGGCCAGCACCAGCACCCGCAGGCTGAGGTCATTGGACATTAAAGAATCTTGTTGGCGTCGCCAAGGAACTTTGGCACGCCGGTTAAGATGCCCTCAAAGTCTTGCAGCGGGCCGCCGATTTCAATCTGGTTAGGAGCCATCCGCAGTTCCCGGATGCTGCGCTCGTGCGGGCCGCTGCGCCGCTTCACCACTGAGACGGCTTGCCGCACCGCGCCGCGCCACTCAAAGTAGCGGAACAACAAAACGTTATCGGCCAGGTAGGAAACGTCAATGGGAGATCCCATTTGCGTTCCCACAATCCCGAACTGGGCCATGATCATAAAAGTGCTCACGCCGCGATGGTTGAGATAGGTGAACAGCTCGTGCAATTGCACCAGCATGGCCTCTTCCTGCATCGCGTTGAGCAGTCCGTTCAAGCTATCGATGATCACCACCCGGCAGTCGCGCTCCTCAACTTCATCGCGAATCTGCGCAATAAACTCGCCAGGTGAAAGCTCCGCGGGGTTCAGCTTTTGCAATTGGATCAGGTTGTTCTTGCGATGCTGTTCGAGCGGAATACCCAGGCTGCTGCAACGTACCAGCACTGAGTCCACGGTTTCATCTGTCGTAAACATCAGCCCGCGTTCGCCGCGCTCCGCCGCGGCAGAAAGGTATTTGGTGGCGATCGTCGATTTGCCGCTGCCCGCCGGCCCCATGAAAAGTGATGTGGTGCCGCGCGAGATGCCGCCGCCAAAAAGTTTATCCAGCTCTGCCAGTCCGCTCGGCAGGTCGTTCCGATCGCTACTCTCGGGCTCGTGCTC
>JBARNL010000310.1:0-1627 GCA_049802955.1 Candidatus Angelobacter sp. | reverse complement strand
TTGCGGCCATTGCAAAAAACGGATGGCGCGGCAAAACCAAGAGCACGCTGATAATCGTTGGGCGCATCGTGATCGCGCTGGCCGCAATATTTTTTGGCATTCAGCACTTTCGGCATCCGCTGGGACTTCCCGGGGTCCCGCTGCAAAAAGAGATGCCGGCGTGGGTTCCGGGACGCGTGCTCATTGACTATGTGACGGGCGCAGCTCTTCTGGCTACTGCGGCAAGCATTCTGCTGAACAGGAAAACGCGAACTGTGGCAGCCTGTGTCGGCGGCTGGCTTTTGCTGATGGCCCTCGTCATCTATGTGCCAGTCATGATCGGGGCACTCTCCGACCCGCGTGTTGGAGTCGAGGTGGAGGGGATCAACTACTTCGCCGACACGCTGCTGTTCACCGGGGTCATCCTGGCGCTGGCGAGCGCCGCGCAACGATCCGATGGGGCGGAGTTAGGACAGGAGTCGATAAAAAAGGCCCCGACCAGCGGGCCTGTTTAGGTTAAATTGACTTTAGGTAAGGACTATTGGCCGAGACAAGGAGGCGGGACATCACTGCAGTCTCCACTGATGACTCTGCAGGTTACGGGATCATAGTTACAAGCTCCGGTACCGAGTCCGCTGCCAAAGGACCTGCCGATATTGAATCCACCAGCGATCTGCTGAATTTCCTCATCACTCAGAAGGCGGGCGCCCGCCCGGCCTAGCACGCGGTTTGTTTCCTGTAAATTCGACATGTAACGCTCCTTTCATGACTTACAGCGGGTCATTATATGTCCGGCAGGAAGGCAGCATAGACGAAAAACCGGGCGAGTGAATCCCGTTATGGGAATGAATTTCATTATGGGAATGAACAGGAAAATTATCAGGACACGGGCTGCTTCAGCATGTTTAGCGCGCGGCACTCCGTTGCGCGCGAGCCTGCGGCGCAAGGAAGATTATCTTAGGTTACCTCTACGGCACGACTCCGCAGCCCTCGATTCCCCTTCGGCAAGCTCAGGGTCATCTCGTGCAAAGCGCTAAAGTCGTGCCCTGACACTTGTTTGCAGTGGACCGAAGCGCGTGAGAGGTAGTGAATAAAATCCACTGTTTTGCAAACAGCGCGAAAGATGATGGCACTTGGCGTCTTGATGAAAAACGATCACTACATCACCGGGGCGGATCACAGGCTTGCATGAAAGCCCATCCAAATGGTGTGAGGAAATACTCCGAGTCTCCTGGCCGGTTCGGCTCTCCCAAGCCTGCCAGAGCACTTGATCCAGTGGGCGGATTCCCCTGCACTGGATACCAAGGGAATCTCGCTAATAGCCCGAGCCGTACGATATCATCTACCATGAGAGCGACCTGTAGGTCTCTTTCTGAGAGTATTCTCGTGGTAGGCTCTCCCAACCCTTCCAGACTCTCAAGGCTCGCAAAATTCCCGACAAAGTGGCCACGGTCTCTGGGCGTGTACCCGTCAGCGAATCGGGGAACAGATACCACTTGCCACACCTTCTTCATCAACCGTGCTTCCTCGGGGGTCATTTCCTTCAAAATCTCCACAAAAGATGGAAGTACGGGAGCGCGGCCTTTCTCCTGAGACGCCTTTGCCAATAGCGCAGCCCACAGTTCTTGGAGTGTTTCATCGTTCTCCG
>JBARNL010000309.1:0-4034 GCA_049802955.1 Candidatus Angelobacter sp. | reverse complement strand
GCGTAAGCCGGCTGTTGATGTGCAGATCATCCACCACCACGTATTGCGCGTATTGGTCGGCCACGCATTTCGTGCGTTCCTCAAATTTCTGTTTGTCTTCTTTCGTCCACCAGTCGCGCAGGTTTCCTTTCGCGTCAAACTTTGCGCCCTGGTCGTCAAAGCCGTGCGTCAATTCGTGGCCAATCGTTCCGCCGGTATTGCCATAGTTGGGCGCGTCGTCCATCTTCGCGTCATACAGCGGAGGCTGCAGCACGCCCGCAGGGAAATTAATGTCATTCATCGCCGGATTAAAGTAGGCGTTCACCGTCGGCGGCGTCATGCCCCACTCGCCGTGGTCTACCGGCTGGCCAATTTTGTTGAAGTTGCGATGCCGTTCAAACTCCGTGGATCTCTGCACGTTGCCCAGGAAATCATTGCGCAGGATTTTTACCGAGCTATAGTCGCGCCACTTTTCCGGATAACCAATTTTATTGCGGATGCCGTGCAGCTTCGCCATGGCCTGCTCTTTTGTTTCCGGACTCATCCAGTCCAACTGCTCGATCTGTTGCGCCATGGCGTCTTCAATCCGCCGCACCATCTCCAGCGTGCTCGCCTTTAGCTCCGGCGGAAACACCTTCCGTACATACGCCTGCCCCAGCGCTTCGCCCAGATCGCGATCGGTGTATTGCACGCAACGCTTCCAGCGCGGCTGTTGTTCTTTCGCGCCACGCAGATATTTCAAGTAAAAATCAAAGTTCTCCTGCACAAACTCGGAAGATAGATACGCCGCATAGCCGTTGGCCAAATGGAATCGCAGATAATTGCGCAGGTTGGCAATAGGCTCGCCCTTCAGCTGCGCTTCCAACTCTCTGAAAAACGCCGGCGGAGCCGCGTTAATGATTTCAAACTGTGGCGCTTTCAGTGTTCGATAGTAAGCCGGCCAGTCAAAGCTGGGCGCCATCTGCTCCAGATCGGCCAGCTTGATCTTGTTCTTGCGTTTGTACGGATCGCGCCGCTCCACCCGCGTTAGTGATGCGGTAGCCAGCGCGGTCTCAATCCGCATGACCGTATTCGCATTTTCCTTGGCAACAGCCGGCTTGTCTCCCAGCAACTCAAATATTTTCTGCACGTGTTGTATGTAGCGCTCGCGCGTCTCTTTCGACTTTGGATCGTCCTTGGTGTAGTAGTCACGGTCAGGCAGCCCAATCCCGCCCTGGTCTACTCCGGCGATTTGCTGTTCTGAGTTGTCTGGGTCTTGCCGCGCGCTGCTGCCAAAAAACACCGCGCCGCCCAGGTCAAGCTGCATCCGCGCCACCACCGGCGCCAACTCGCGCGATGACTTGAGCTGCGCTATCGCCGCCAATTGCGGCTTCAGCGCGCCCGCTCCCAGCTTCTCCACCGCTGGCTCGTCCATGCAGGCCGAATAGAAATCGCCGATCTCCTGCGTCACCGTGTCGCGCTGGCCCTTGCTGGCCGCGGCCTGCTCCAGAATGCCCCGCAGAAAATTCAGGTTGTCCTGGTACAGCTTGCCGTAGACGCCCCAGGAAGTCTGGTCCGGCGGAATAGGATTCTTCTGCTGCCACCCGCCGCAGGAATACTGGTAAAAGTCCACGCAGGGATTGACCGACTTATCCATGGAACTCACGTCCAGGCTGGGCGAATACGGCAGCGTTGGAGCCGGCGGCGCAGACTGCGCCGAAGAACATGAGATGATCCCGAGCGCAACGCAGGGTAGATAGGCAATTAGCAGTTTTCTCATAGGTGTATTTGATCCGGGAACTTATGTTTGACCTGATTCAGGGCAAAACGTTACCGAGCGGAAATATGGTAGCACTCAAGGCTGAGCACGGTGGACCTCTACTTTGTCCCCAATTTCAATCGCCATCAGGTCTTCTCCCATTTCCAGTGGGCCGGAATAGGTGGTTCGTGTTAGCCGGATCACGTTAGGCGTAGTCCCAGGTACGATGTGTGAATACACCGCAAGTTTTGGCTTCACCTTGGTGAAAATCTTTCCTGCCTGTTCCGGCGTGGTGTGATGCGCGATCACGTTCTCCCTTTGTTCCGCGTTGAGAAAAGGGGCCTGCTCGCGAAACGCTTCCGGATCGATCACTTCGTGGACCAGAACATCCGCGCCCTCCGAGAAGCGGATCAGATTTTCGGAGTAACGGGTATCTCCCGAAAGCACGACCGAGCGTCCTCCGAAATCGATACGGTAGCCCAGAGCCGGCTTGACCACGCCATGATCGACTGCAAACGCAGTTACTTTTACGCCGTTGCTCTCGTAGACCACACCTTCGCCGATATCCTTGGCCACAACCTCCACCGCCGCGCCGGGAAATTTCTCATCCACGTCGCGCCGGATGTGTATGTCGAACTCATAAGCCTGGGCCAGGTGCGTCATCATATTTTTCGTGCCCGGTGGTCCCCAGACTCGGAGCGGCAGTTTCCGTCCTCGTATCCAGCCGGTCAGCCATACGTCGGGAATTCCAACCGTGTGGTCAGAATGCAGATGAGTGAGAAATAAAGCTGTGACGTCGGCAAACGGAACTTTGAGCTGATTCAGCCGCTGGGCCGTGCCGCGGCCACAGTCAAAGAGCAACGTTTCTTTTCCGGCTTCCACCAGAATGCTCGGCCCGAAGCGGTCCATTCGGGGAAGAGGAGAACCGGTCCCCAGGAGTGTCACCTTGATGCCCTGCGCAGATGCGCAGGCGGCCATCGCGATCATTACAGCCATTAGGAAAAGAAATCTCAGCGAAGGATACTTGCGCTGCTCGGCTGTAATTCTTGTCAGATCGAAACCTCCGTGGCGAAATGCCACTGAAGTCTATGCAATTGACCTGATCTAAGCAAACTAGCGAACAACAAAAAAGAGACACAGCCTTTATGCGGGCGAATCGGCAAGATCTTTGCGTCCTTCGAGCCCCTTTGCGTCTTGCTAACCTGCGCGAAGTTCGTCATCCCGAGGTCCGTGAGCGAGTCCGCGCTTTCGGGTCCCCGTTCACGCGGTCTTGGCGTGAATGGGCAGGCGGACGAGTAGGATCGAGGGACCTAGTGCTTGGAATGCAGCTTTACTGGTGTTCCTGCAACCCATTGTCGCGATAGGGTTCCCTCGCGACGCTCGGGATTTCAGAAACGTTCATCCGTCCGGATCGACCGCGTCTCCCAGTGGTACCGCAGCGCCAGCAGCCGCAGCCCAAAGCCGCACAGCGATCCTGCGATAGTCGAAACCTCGCGCGGCAGCTTAAGCGCGTCGCACAATAAGAACATGGCCGCGCCAAACGCGGCGGCAATCGCGTAAAGTTCACCGCGCTCAAAAATCTTTGGTGTGCGTCCGCTCAGCACGTCGCGGATGCACCCTCCGCCAACGGCTGTAGTCACACCCAGCAGAAATGCCGGCAGGCGCGTCATTCCGGCGTTAAGCGCGCGCGTGCTGCCGGACACAGCGAACAGCCCAAGCGCGGCCGCATCAATAATGATGATCGCCCGCTCCGTGTTCTTGCCGATCCGGTGCGCCAACAGCATTCCAATCACGGCGCCCGCCAGCGCGGTAATCAGGTAGCGGACGTCGGCAAACGCCAGCGGCGGACCCTTTTGCAGGATCAGGTCGCGGGTAATGCCGCCGCCCAGTGCGGACGCCAACGCCAGTCCGGTCACCCCAACCAGATCGTATTTGTAGCGTGTGTCGCGTACTGCTGCCAGCGCTCCGCCAAACGCGCCTACAAACACGCCAAGAAAATCGATCAGGGAAAAAAGTTGGTCGATTGGAAGATGGTTTGACATTGAATGTGTCGCCATCCATTGTAGCGGCTTGCCGACGCGCACCCACGAACTGGGTCATCTGGCATTCACTTGCGGCGAGGCCGGCTAGCGCGTCGAGCCGCTCGCGCAGCAGCACGGGAAGTTACCGTAGGGAAGAGTCCTCAAGCGGTTTGGAGCGCAGCGACTTTTATTTAGATCGGCATCCATTGTCGCGGCTCGCCGACATGCACCACCAACTGGGTCACCTGGCATTCACTTGCGGCGAGGCCGGCTAGCGCGTCGAGCCGCTCGCGCAG
>JBARNL010000308.1:0-1505 GCA_049802955.1 Candidatus Angelobacter sp. | reverse complement strand
GGGGAGGCTTCATTGCGGGAGTGGATGAGTTCGATCCACTGTTTTTCAATATCGCTCCCAAAGAGGCGAAGTATATCGATCCGCAGGAACGGCTGTTCTTGCAACATGCGTGGATGGCGCTGGAAGATGCAGGATATACACGCGCAAGCCTGCAATCCTACGAGGATGATGTGGCAGGCCAGGTTGGTGTGTATGCCGGCGTGATGTACAGCGAATATCAGCTGTTCAATGTCCAGACAGACCGACAGAACCTGAAGATGGGTTTTGCCGGAAACTTGGCCAGCATTGTCAATCGCGTGTCCTACTTCCTCAACCTGCATGGCCCCAGTATGACCGTGGACACCATGTGCTCCTCTTCGTTAACCGCGATTCATGTTGCTTGCCAGGACCTGAAACAGGGGCGGACCAGTATGGCCATTGCTGGAGGGGTCAACGTCACGGTTCATCCGAATAAATACCTGATGCTCAGCGCAGGGCAGTTCATTTCCAGTGACGGTCATTGCCAGAGCTTCGGCAAAAACGGCGACGGATTTATTCCTGCTGAAGGTGTGGGCGTGGTGATCCTGAAGAGGCTCTCGGAGGCGAAACGAGATGGCGACCACATCTACGGGATCATCCGGGGTAGTGCGATCAATCATGGAGGAAAGACGAATGGGTACACGGTCCCTAATCCGCAGGCACAAAGCAATGTGATCAGCCGGGTGCTGAGAGAATCGGGAATTGAAGCGCGGCAGATCAGCTATATCGAGGCGCATGGTACGGGGACGAAGCTTGGAGATCCGATAGAAATTGCGGCGCTGAGCAAAGCCTTCCGGGAGCATACAGAGGAGAAGGGCTACTGCCGGATTGGATCGGTGAAGAGCAACATTGGACATTGTGAATCGGCAGCAGGTATAGCGGGGCTGACGAAGGTGCTGCTGCAAATGAAGCATGAGCAGATCGTGCCGTCGCTGCATTCAGAGCGGTTGAATGAACACATAGATTTCGGGCAGACAGCGTTCGTAGTGAATCAGGAATTACGGAGATGGGAGCGGCCGGAGATCGAGGGTCGAAGAGTGCCGCGGATTGCCGGGATTTCGTCGTTTGGAGCAGGCGGATCGAATGCGCACATGATCGTGGAGGAGTACGAGGCCGGCGTGCCGGTGAAGCCGGAAGTTGTGCCAGGGGCAGTGGTGATTCTGCTTTCTGCGCGAACGAGGGAGCAACTGAAGGAGAAAGCGAGAGAGTTGTTGGAGTTTGTACGGATGAAAGGAGAGAAGGAGATTAATTGAGGTTCGCTGGCGTACACGCTGCAGGTGGGTCGAGAGGGGATGGAGGAGCGAGTTGGCTTTGTGGTGAGTTCAGTTGAGCAGGTAAGGGAGAAGTTGGAAGGGTATGGTGCCGGTGATCAGAATGTAGAAGATCTCTGGGAAGGGCAGGCGAAGCGCGGACAGGACGGGCTGTCGATTTTCCGCAGCGATGCTGATCTGCAACACACCGTTGACAAGTGGATAGCCGGCACAAAG
>JBARNL010000307.1:0-8055 GCA_049802955.1 Candidatus Angelobacter sp. | reverse complement strand
GGGCACAACCATGGCATGACCCGACGTATACGGGAAAGCGTTGAGCATCACAAAGCAGTGTTTCGCGCGATGAACAATCAGCGCCTGCTCATCGTTTTTGGTCTGCAAAAGGCCGCAAAACAGGCACTCGCCGGGGGCATTTGCGCCGGTAATGTAGGCGTATCGCCAGGGCGTAAACAGGTGGTCCATGGGCCTTCAAACAATACCAGAAGGATTAGGGTTCTAAGCCAATTTTCCCGTTTTGAAGCGTTTGACAGCGTCCTGAGCGGTTGCTATAGTCGAAGGAGTCTTATGGCCCTTTCAGGACTGCCGTAAGATCCGGCCGCTGGTTTCCGAGCCTTCCGAATTACGGAAGCAAATCTGCCAGTGGGACTTGGGGTCCCGAGTCCGCCTTCAGCACTACTGCCTCTCTTGAGTGAGTTCCAGCCGTGTTTTGGGTCCGTTGGCATTATAGGAATGTGGGTCGAGCACACAGCCCGTAGCGAGCACCATGGTTCCGACGCTGAATCCAACAGCTCAACCGATTCCGCCCAGTCCTACGAAAATTCAACCACTATGTCCGGGAATTCAATCACTATGTCCGGGAACGAATCTCAAACTCAATCTCCTGAGCGGCCCAGCGCGGGCGTAGCTCACAAAGAAGAAACTCACATGGAAGATTTCGCCACAGCTCTCGAATCGTACACCCTTGAAACTGAGCCGGCGCCAAGCGAAGACAATGTCTTCAAAGGCACCGTGATCAAGATCACCGCCACCCATGTCGTCGTTGACATCGGCTTCAAGTCAGAAGGCCTTGTGCCAATTGCTGAAGTCACGGATGCTCACGGCAACGTCAAGTTCCAGCCAGGGCAGGACATTGAAGTGATGGTCCAGCGCGGCGAAAACGAAGAAGGCTCCGTTCTGCTTTCGCATGAACGGGCTGAGCGTGTGCGGGTTTGGGAGAACATCGAGAAGGCGTACCACTCCAAAGAAGCGGTAAAAGGCACTGTGGTGGAGCGCGTTAAGGGCGGCGTCTCCGTGGATATCGGCGTAAAAGCGTTTATGCCAGGATCGCAGGTGGATGTCCACCCGGTGCGCAACCTGGAAACGCTTAAAGGCCAGGAGATTGAAGTTCGGGTCATTAAGCTGAACAAAAAGCGCGGCAACATCGTGGTTTCGCGCAAGGCGATCATGGATGAAGAAATCGCTTCCAAGCGCGGCAAGACCCTTGAGAATCTGGCGGAAGGCGCAATCCTTACCGGCACGGTAAAGAACCTTACCGACTACGGCGCTTTTGTGGATATGGGCGGCATTGACGGCCTGCTGCATATCACTGATATGTCCTGGGGACGCCTGACGCATCCGCGCGACCTCGTCCATGTGGGCGACCAGATCCAGGTAAAAGTTCTTAAGTACGATCCGGAAAAGCTGCGCGTTTCGCTCGGCTTTAAGCAGCTCACTCCCGATCCCTGGCTTGACGCCGCTGAGCGCTATCCGATTGGCGCGCGCGTAAAAGGCCGCATTCTGAGCGTGACCGACTACGGCGCTTTCGTCGAACTGGAGCAGGGCATTGAAGGCCTTGTCCATGTGAGCGAAATGTCATGGTCCAAGCGCATGAAGCATCCTTCAAAGCTGGTCAACGTGGGCGATGA
Organism: Candidatus Angelobacter sp.; assembly: GCA_049802955.1. Lineage (GTDB taxonomy): Bacteria > Acidobacteriota > Terriglobia > Terriglobales > Acidobacteriaceae > Angelobacter. The sequence goes on along the minus strand of JBARNL010000307.1, from coordinate 6,424 downwards.
GATTGAATGCGTTGTGCTCAATGTAAATTCCAATGAGCGCCGCATTTCGCTCGGACTGAAACAGCTTGAATCAAATCCATGGGAACGGCTGCATGAGAAGTATCCTATTGGATCAACGGTTGAAGGCCGCGTCCGCAACCTGACTGACTTTGGCGCTTTCATCGAAATTGAAGACGGTATTGACGGCTTGGTTCACGTGAGCAACTTGAGCTGGACCAAGCGCGTCAAGCATCCTTCTGAGGTCCTGAAAAAAGGCGAGAAGGTAAAAGCCATTGTTCTGGGCATTGAGCCGGAGCAGCGCCGCTTGTCACTGGGCGTGAAGCAGCTCCAACCGGATGCATGGGAGAGCTTCTTCCAGAACCATCGCATTGGCGATGTGGTCCACGGAAAAGTTCTTCGGCTGGCGCAGTTTGGTGCTTTTGTTGAGATTGCGGAAGGCGTTGAAGGCCTTTGCCACAACTCTGAAGCCACGGATTCTACCGGCGCTGGCGTAAAGCTGGATTCCGGACAGGAACATGACTTCAAGATCATCAAGATGAATGCCGAAGAGAAGAAAGTCGGCTTGAGTCTGCGGGCAGTTGGCGACGAAGCCAGCCGCGCCGACGTGGAAGCCTATAAGCATCCTGCTTCCAGCGCCACAGCCACTACCACTCTGGGTGATATTATCAACTGGAAGCGCGCCGGCAACGATCAGGATTAGCCAGTAGGTTCCTGAGTAACACTTGCACATTGAAAAGGCCGTCCCAAAACGGGACGGCCTTTAAATTTTTTCCCCTTGAAAGATTATCTCCCTTTGATCTTCAGGGTCATGCTGACCTGCCGTCGGTTGTCGAATCCGCTCAGCGTCTTCACGTCACTGCGGGCGCCTTCATGTTCCGCATAAACTTCGTAATCGATATTGGGAGCAAGCCCTGAAAACCTGAATGTGCCATCCGGTTCGCTGATATAGGTCTTGATCGCCAGATTTTTTGTGTTCTTGAGATAAACAATCGCCTTTTGCAGCGGTTGTTCCCGATCGTCTACGACGTGCCCCACCAGGATGCGCGCTTCTCCCTGACCGCGCTGGAACAATGCTGTAGCTCCGGCAGTGGGGACGGCAACTGAGGCCCCACCAACCAGCAAAACTGCGGCTATAGCGGTAAGCCTTCTCATCGCATCTACCTCCTGCCTTGTGGTTTTAAATTGAGCTACTCTGTTAGATGCAAGCTGATATCGCGCCGCTCCTCGTTATCCACATGAACCCTGGTTTCACCCTTAAGTCGTACTTTTTTTGATAGTTGCGGCTTCCCGTCATCTCCCATCGGAGCATATTCGGCTTCTCCGCGGACCAGGTAATCATTCGTTCCGGCCGGCACGCGCTGAGCAAACTCCCCGCGATGGTCGGATATCAAGTCCCAGCTTGGATGCTTCTTCTTTTGCGGGCGGACCGTGATTTTCACGCCGTAGAGTGGCCGGTCATTTGGTCCATAAGCGGTGCCAAAGATCAGGGCGTAGGGCTTTTCTTTTTTTGGCTTTTCCTTGCTCGCAGCCAGGGCTGGGTAAATTAGCGTGACGAGCGCAAAAATGGCGACACACGCGGCCGTGTTCTGTCTCCATCGCAGTTTAATAATCGCTATCCTCTTCATCTTCTTCGTCGTCGTCTTCGTCCTCATCCTCGTCCAGTTCGTCCACCGGATTCAATTCGAGCGGATGCTTCGTAATGACTTCAAAATCCGAGCCGCATTCCGGACAGGAGACAATTTCGCCTTCGTCGAGTTCTTCCTCGTCCAAATCGAGGTCGGTATCGCATTCCGGGCAAATCGGCATTTCTTCCTCCAAGCTATTGTTACAAGTGGCGAGGGCCACGTGATTATATTTAGAATCTCTTGGGATTGTCGTCAAGCTCTGAAAACTGAGGAACTGAATGTTACTCCTGAATTCCCTTAAAAAAGATTCTCGCCTACGAATTTTCTTGTTTGTCTCGATTGCGCTTCTGATGCTGGCAGCGCCTTTTACCGTTGCCCAAAAACATAAGCCCAAAACCCGCGCTGCTGCTTCTGAACCGGCTGAAAAATCTTCAGCCCGGCCCAAACGAGACCGGGATCCCGCCATCATCCAGATCATAAAAAATGTTTCACCACAGCGCGCCCAACAGACTGACGAGAAACTGGTCAGCTTTGGCACCCGCAGCACGCTCTCGGTCAATAATCCGGGCGCTGCTACGTCTCCGCAAGGCATTGTAGCTGCCCGCAACTGGATCAAGTCAGAATTTGAGCGTATTTCATCAGACTGCAATGGGTGTCTGGAAGTCAAGACCGATACTTTTATTGAACGGCCGAAAGGCCCCAAAGACCGCATCACCCAGCCCACTGAAATCCAGAACGTCTATGCCATTTTGAAAGGCACGGATCCCGCTCAGTCCAAGCGCATTTACCTGGTCACGGGGCATTACGATTCGCGTAATTCCAGCAATGAGAACTCCACCGATCCTGCTCCGGGCGCCAATGACGACGGCAGCGGAACCACTGTCTCTATTGAATGTGCGCGCGCGGTCAGCAAGCATAGATTCCCTGCCACCATTATTTTTCTCACCGTCGCCGGCGAGGAGCAGGGGCTGAACGGAAGCACCCACTTTGCCAAAATGGCGAAAGAACAAGGCTGGCAGATTGAGGGCGTCCTGAACAATGACATCGTGGGCGGCAACCGCACGCCCGGCGATACGCTGCAGAACGACAACTGGGTGCGCGTGTTTTCTGAAGGAATTCCAGCCGCCGCAACTGACGCCGATTTGCGCCGCATCAAGGCAACGGGCGGAGAAAACGATTCATCCTCCCGCGAACTGGCCCGCTACATCGAGTCGGTAAGTGAAACCTATAATTTCGGGCAATTTACTCCCAAGCTGATCTTTCGTCGTGACCGTTACCTTCGTGGTGGAGACCATAGCGCTTTCAATGAACAAGGCTTCGCCGCCGTCCGCTTCACCGAGTATCGCGAGGATTTCAATCATCAGCATCAAAACGTTCGCACGGAAAACGGCATCGAATATGGTGATCTGCTGAAATTTGTGGATTTCGATTATGTCGCAAACGTGGCGCGCCTGAATGCGGCGACCTTGGCGAGTCTGGCTTCATCGCCTGCGCCGCCCAGCGATGTCCATTTGTTGACCAAGCAACTGGAGAATGATTCCAAGATTGAATGGAAACCCGCGCCCGGGGCCACAGCCTATGAAGTGCTTTGGCGCAAAACTACTGACGCGGATTTCCCGGAAGAAAACTTACAGCGAACGACCGAGACAAAAGTCGACCTTCCGGATTCCAAGGACAATGTAATTTTTGGAGTACGATCAATAGATGCCAAGGGCCACAGAAGCCTGATTGTGATTCCTGAACCGGAAAGATAACACAGCATGGCGAGATCAATGACGCTCTCATTCCCGCCGTTTACGCGGGCCATCAAGATATTGGTTGCGATCAATGCGGGCATTTACCTTCTTGGGCTGATACTCGTCGCGATAGACCAGGGAAGTCTCGCCAATGCTATTTTCAATCCGTTGGCGCTGCGCGCTCATGACGTTGTCCATGGCTATATTTACCAGCTTTTAACCTATGGGTTCCTTCACGCAGGCTTTTTTCATCTGTTCTTCAACATGCTTATGTTGTGGATGTTTGGCTCCATGCTTGAAGTTCCCTGGGGCAGCCGGCGCTTCCTGGAGTTCTTCCTTTTCGGCGTGATTGGGGCGGGCCTGGGCACTGTTGCTCTGGCTTATACGATTGGCCCAATCGTCCATCTGGCCCCTCAAACTCCGACCATTGGTTCTTCTGGCGGAATTTATGCGATTTTTATGGCCACCGCCATGTTGTTTGGCGATCAGGAAGTTTTTATGTTTCCGTTGCCGTTCGCCATCAGGCTCAAGTACCTGGTAGGAATACTCGCATTTGTGGCGCTCGCTGGCGCACTGGGCGATGCCAGCGGGACCGCAAACGTGGCGCATTTGAGCGGCCTGCTCTTTGGCTATCTTTATGTGAAGTTCGTTCCCAGAAGAGGGCTGTTGTTCTCGGCATCTGAAGTTTCTTACGGACTAACCAACCGCTACTATCGCTGGAAGCGCCGCCGTGCCGGGAAAAAATTCCAGGTTTACATGAAAAAGCACAACCAGGACGCCAGAGACTATTTCGATGAATATGGCAATTTCCGTCCGCCCGATGAAAAAGATAAAAAGAATGGCGGCAGCACCGGCGGTGGGTGGGTCAACTGAATTGGTAACTGAGTAGTGGTTCAGTTGGGAAACATTTCAGCCTGAGACCAGCGCAACCACGCCAATAACAGGAGATCATTTTTTGCCGACTCACATTGATAAGCCTTCTCGCATCCAGGCAGCGGGCAATATACCCAAAATCATCGACGAGTTCTTTGGTCGCGTAAATTCGCAGACTGAGCGCCTCAGCATCGCGCACATGCGCAGCCCTGCTGGATGGCAAGAGCCGGGACAAACGCCGGAATTTGAGGAATACACCATTGTGATTCGCGGCAAGCTGCACGTGCAGCACAAAGCTGGGTCCTTTGACGTTTCTCCCGGGCAAGCCGTAGTCGCACATCCCGGTGAATGGATCCAGTATTCAACACCGGACGAAGCCACGGAGTACATTGCCATCTGCCTTCCGGCATTTTCTCCGCAGGCTGTCCATCGAGATGATGCGCCATAAAAGATAAAAAAGGGCGGCCCCGTGGGGACCGCCGCTTCTTGGCTCTAATTCAGTTATTTAGGGTTGCTCATATTGTCGGACTTTGACTTGTCAGACTTGTCCGGCGTGGTGGCAGAAGCAACTTTCAGGTGGTTCTTTACTTTCAGGCCGCCTGAGTTTTCTTTTGCAATGCGCTCGGCTGCGTCTTTCGCGTCTTTGCTGGGAACGGTTCCGGTCAGATTAACCGACTTGCCATTCTTCACGTCTACCGTAACGTTTGCGCTGGCCAAGCTCGGGTCCTTCTGGATCGCGGATTGGATGGTGCTCTGGACATCGCCATTGGCGGCGGCGGGAGCAGCATCGCTCTGCGGCATTTTGTTTTGATCAGGAGCCTGCGTATCGGACTTCTTCTGGTCAGTGTTGGGCAGCTGTTCCGGTGAATTTGCCGGTTTGCTCTGGTCAGGAGCCGTGGTGGAAGGCTGCTGGTCTGGCATAGACGACGGTTGCGAACTCGAACTCGGCGCTGTGCTTGGGGCGGTGCTCGGCGAAGCCGGCGTGCTTTGTGCGATTGCGAAACCGCTACCGAGTGCTACGATCAATGCAAGCTTATTGAAATTTCTCACTAGTGTCCTCCGTTTTCCGTTTTCTTAGATTCGGCCCCTCGGCAACAGATACGCGTATTACCAAGGATGAGCGACGAAGCTCGCGTAATCGGGGCCATTTCGGCTGCTACAGTTTGAATTAGATGCCTCTCTCTCTGGCGAGTTGGCCCCTCAGAGCAGGATTCGAGAGCTGCTGAATCTGCTAAATGCAGGGCTGAACGCACTGGTACGCACTGGAAATGGTTCCTTTTTACTAATTTACTAAAGCGCTGTTTCCGGCCTTACTAAGCGCTGCTTCCGTCCGCCCAAGGCCCGGCATCTGCATTGCGATGGAATTTGGCGCTCGCGGGGATGGGGCATTGTCACCGCAGAGAAGTTAAGAGTCACTGTCAGCGCAGAGAATTTAAGAATCAGCACAGAAACAAGATTTCTTCTCGCCCCGATCACTGGATTCCGACGCCCCGATCACTTCAGCGATTACCTCTCGATAGCGATTATCTTTCGATTGACATAGTTTCAAGGTCTTTTCAAGGTCTTTCCCTGTCGCACTTCGTGTCCTCTTGTGGTAAAAGTATTTGGGTTTTCCCTTTGTGACCCTTCGTGTCCTTTGTGGTAAAGGTATTTGGTTTCCCCCCTCCCCCCTCCCCCTATCATCCCAGATTGGCGTAGGGTTGAGGGACTACCATCCCAGGTCATCCCAGATTGGCGTAGACTTCGGCGATCAGTCCTCAATTGGCGTAGGGTTGGTGGGTTTGGGGTTGGTTTAGCCTTAGCTAAGAGCCAAATACTAGCTACCAAATACCGCTTTTTTCTACATAGCCACCCGGGGGGAACACTTTTATTGCAAACAAAGGAGATTCGCCATTCGACCGAACGGTCACCGAACGGTCGAAGCCATTTTTCACCCGTATTTCGCAGTCGAATCTGGCTAATTGCTTAGTTGCCAGTTGCTAGCTGCTCAATTGTCAAAGATCGTTCAATGCACCACTTTTTCACTCTGCGGTGAATTTTTAAATCTACCATTTGTTCGCCTGTGAGTCAAGGGGAAAAGTGGCGCTTCGCATTCACAAGGAGAAGACGTTGGTTTCCCTTTAGTGCGTCGAAAATAAATTGGCGGTTCCATGAAACGTTTTCCGTGGCAAATGCACTATGCTTGTAAGT
>JBARNL010000306.1:0-3231 GCA_049802955.1 Candidatus Angelobacter sp. | reverse complement strand
CGGGGACTTGATAAAAGACACGATGGAAGAGAAAAAGAGCATGAGATCCAGCTCTTGCTGGCCAAAGACTCTATCCAGGTTCACACTGATATCAACTTTGGCAGCGAGGCTTGCCCTGAATCCCGCTTCTTCCATTCGGGCGATGCTCTGATCGTGCAGCACGATAGCTGAGTGCACAACGCCATGAATGGTTGGATAGGTTTCGCGAATCCTCTGAAATGCCTGCTCAAGGGAATCCAACTTGGTTGCGTCGGCTGAGATATACAACGGAGCCGAACCCAGCCGCGCCATCGAGTTAATCTTTTCCTGAATGCCGGCATTGCATTCCCGCCGGCCGATCCATACCAGTTTGGCCTGGTAGTTTTCCGCCATGAACCGGCTCCAAACTTCGCCAATGCCTCCTGCTCCACCAATGACTATATAAACGCCCTTGTGTCGATAAACCGGAGCGCCCTTTAGCGTGAGCTGCGCACGCTCCAGCCCTTGCCTGAACCAAGCCCCCTGGCGATATGCAACTCCGATCCCCTGCTTGTCCCATGGCAGCGTGAGGCATTCCCGAGCGGATACTGATGCCAGGGAATCCACGTCGATCAGTCGTAAGTTCCACTGGGGATTTTCCTTGGCAAGACTACCCACCAGTCCGGATACTCCTGCATGCGCAGGTTGGATCCGGTCATTCTTCAATACCTGCCGGGTTCTGTTGGTGATGAATGTCCACTGCAATTTTTTGCTTGCATGGCCGGATTGCAGGAGCGCTTTGACGATGCGGAAAACAGCTATAACGCCTTGTTCCTGCTGTCCAGCAAATCCATCGACTCCGTTTTCGTGACCATCACTGGAGTCTGTATCCGGCGCAAGCCAGAGCAACTGATCGAACGAGGAACCCGCAACTTCTTTGTTGATATGTTCGATACTCGCATCCCGAGGCAGCTGCAGTAGCTCGGGGTTCTGATAAGATCTCTTTGCCCACTCCAACTGAGTTGCATTGCCTCCCAACAACAGGATTTTGGCGGATTCTGAAACTACAATCCGTGAGCCTGTTTCCAAAGGCAGGCGCTTCCATGCCGGTACGAGGTATTGCAACGCAGATTTCATCTCTTTCTTGCTGGTGTCCTTCCCCTGACTTGCCTGCTGTTGGGACTCTTGCGCTGGCAGTGCAGGCACGCTGCTGTGTTGAACCGGTGGATGTGAGGGAGCAGCAACTGCATGGGCATGATCACGGCGCAATTCAAAAGTTCTTCCATCGGCGCCAGGTATCCAGTAACGTTCCTTTGCAAACGGATATGTGGGCAAAGATAGACGTTTTGGTACTCCTGGCTTGTGCAGTGAACGCCAGTCGATTTTTGCTCCGCTGACCCACAGTTCTGCGAGTTTTGAAAAAATCTTCTGTTCGATGAGCGACTGTACCGGCGCCTGAGCGACTGTTTCAGGGTTTATATTTTTGTTTCTGATATTGTTGCGATAACAACCGTCTGGTTTCTCGCCGTTGAGAATACCCGAGAATTTCTCCTTCAGGTCTTTGATTGTTGCCGCGGCAAATGCCAGCCTTTCAGGCATCTCATCTCTTCCAACCTGCACTGTATATGCGAAGTCAGCGACTTCCACGTTCTCTCTTTCGAGATATCCCTGCATGGATTGCACATAATTTTTGAGCCGATCTTCGTTCTTGGCCGACAGCACGATCAACTGCGGACCGGCCCGCCGTGCAGCTTCTTGAGATTTTGGAGGAATGTACTCTTCCAGCACCACGTGAGCATTAGCTCCACCAAATCCGAATGAACTCACGCCCGCTCTGCGAGGAAGATACTCTCCATCTTCGTCTCTCTTATCTTCCCATGGTGTGAGCTTTTCAGCGATATAGAACGGAGTCCCTTTTAGATTGATGTAGGGATTGAGCTCTTGAAAGTTGATATTCGCAGGAATTTGTTTGTTTTTGATCGCTAGCAATGCCTTGAGCACACCGGCAATGCCGGCGGCAGTTTCCAGATGGCCAATATTCGTTTTCACCGAACTCAAAGCGCAATGCGGCGTCTGGGCGGGAGCTCTGTTGTGCTTCTTGTACAACTCGGAAAATGCCTTGCTGAGCGCCTGGATTTCAATCGGGTCTCCGAGGCTGGTTCCAGTACCATGGCATTCGATATAGCCAACCGTAGTCGGGTCGACCTGCGCCTTTTCGTATGCCTCGACTAGCAACGCGCTTTGAGCAGATGAATTCGGTGCGGTAAGCGTGGTTACCCGGCCGCCATGATTCTCCGCCGTCGATTTGATTACGGCATAGATGTGGTTTCCATCCGCTTCAGCCGCGGCCAGAGTTTTAAGGAATATTGCTCCGCAACCTTCTCCTCTCACATACCCATTGGCGCCCTTATCAAAGCTCTTGCATTTTCCATCGCCACTCAGCATCCCGGCCATGCCAAACGAAATGTGTCCAGCAGGAGTGAGCATGGTCTGCACTCCGCCCACAATCGCCATATCACAGCTTCCCGTGTGGATCGATTCTATGGCCCGGTGCAGAGCAACCAGTGAACTGGAGCAGGCTGTATCGAGGGGCGCGCTGGGCCCTCGCAAGTTCAGCAGGAATGAAATTCGGTTCGCCAGAACCGAGTGGGAATTCCCAGAGGCGGAATATCCATCCAGAGCAACTTGCAGGCTGTTCATCAGGTCGACGTAATCCCTGCCGGCGGCCCCAACAAACAATCCCGTTTTCGTACCGGAAAGATCCGAGACCTTCTGTCCGGAATCTTCAATTGTCTTCCAAACCGTTTGCAGAAAGAGTCGCTGCTGCGGATCCATCATCTGCGCTTCCCGCGGAGAGATGCCGAAAAACAGCGGATCGAACTTGTCGATCTCTCTCATGAATCCGCCCCACTTCGAGTTCGATTTATTCACCTCTTTCAGAGGATCGCCATAAAAGTCTTCCCACTTCCAGCGGTCCGGCGGTATGACCGTGATCATATCTTTGCTGTTTTTCAGGTTGTTCCAGAACTCATCCAGGTCGTCTGATTGCGGCATCATCCCGCTCATTCCCACGATTGCAATGGGCTTGTTGATAAAGCGAAGCTCCGGGGAGAAGGCTGCTCGGGCAGGTGACGGCGTTGCTCCCCTCTCCAAAGCAGCAGGGTTCCATCCCTTACGGATCGCGAACGTATTCTCTTGGGAGCTATCGGTTAGTTGAGGCGCTCCAGGCGAATTCACTGTTTGCGTTGGCGGCGCTGCCGTTTGAGTTTTTCC
>JBARNL010000305.1:0-3066 GCA_049802955.1 Candidatus Angelobacter sp. | reverse complement strand
TTGCGTCGTCTCGTCCGCGTATATCTACTAGGTTCAACTGCTTGGGCGCTTTTCCATGTTCGGGCAATGAATTGCCGGTATCTTTATTTCCGCATCATTCCTGCTCGCCTCCGGAGGGGCGCTCAATGAGGACTTTAATCCAGGACATTCGTTACGGCATGCGCATGCTGCTGAAGAATCCCGCCATGACCGCCATCGCGGCCTTAACGCTTGCTCTGGGCATTGGCGCTAATACCACCATCTTCAGCGCCGTCAATGGACTCATGCTGCGGCCTTTGCCGGTGGCCAACGCTGATCGCCTCGTCGTTTTTGACGGGCAGGCCCAGGGAGCGCCGAACCCGTTTGCGCAGTTTCCTTTTCCTGACTTCCAGGACATTCGCAGCCAGACCGACGGATTTTCTGACGTTCTTGGCTACACACTCAGCCTCGCCGGCATGGAGCATGCGGGCAAAGTTGAGCCGGTCCTTTACAGCTATGTGAGCGCAAACTTTTTCCAGGCCCTTGGACTCAAGCCCGCCGCCGGAAGATTGATCTACGGCGCGGAAACGGAAAAGCGCGGCACTGAAAATGTGGTGGTGCTCGGTTATGAGTACTGGAAAAAGCGTTTCAACGGCGACTCATCCATTGTTGGCCAGCAGGTAAAAATGAACGGTCACTCGGCAACCGTGATTGGCGTTGCGCCGGAAGGTTTTCACGGGACCTATGCCCTGGTGGACATGCAAGCCTACCTGCCGTTCGGGATGCGAACTCTATGGATCACCGGCAATAAAGACGAGTACTGGACCAAGCGGAATGACGGCGACGTAAAACTTCTTGGGATACTGAAACCCGGCGTTACCCGGCAGCAGGCGCAGGTTTCGGCGAACGTTGTAGCCCAGCGGCTCAACCAGGCATTTCCAGAAACACACAAAGGCATTACCTACCATCTCTATCCGGAAAGGCTCGCGCGTCCTGACCCTGATCCTTCCAACGGCATGTTGATTGTCGGCATTTTGTTTATGGTTCTGGCCGGCATGGTGCTGCTGCTGGCCTGCTCCAACGTGGCCAACATTGTCCTGGTGCGCGCCACGGCGCGTGAGCGCGAACTCGCCGTGCGTACGGCTCTGGGCGCTGCGCGCAGCCGCATTGTCCGCCAGCTTTTGACAGAAAGCCTGTTGCTTGCTCTCATGGGCGCAGTCCTCGGCACCGTGGTGGGCGTATGGGCCACGCGTTTGCTCAGCTCCGTCCACATTGCAGTGGCTGATATTCCCATCCGCTTCGATTTCAGTTTTGACTGGCGCGTTTTCAGCTTTGGTCTTGCCATCGCGCTCATCACGGGATTGCTGGTCGGTCTGGCGCCGGCGTGGCGCGCCGCCCGTTCTGATTTCAACACCGTCTTGCATGAAGGCAGCCGCGGCATATTGGGTTCCGGTAAATCCAAAGTCCGCAACGTGCTTGTGGTGGCGCAGGTGGCCGTCTCTTTAATGTTGCTGGTGGTGGCGGGCCTCTTTGTTCGCAGCAGCCAGAACGCTGAACACACTTATCTCGGCTTTGATCCGCATAATGTTCTCAACCTCACTATGGAAACGCGCACCATCGGCTTTGACCAGCCGCGCACGGAACAATTTTTCCGCGAATTGGAAGACCGCGTCCGCGTGCTGCCGGGAGTTGAATCCGTAAGCCTGGCCGCAACTGTTCCCATGGGATATTCCAATGAAGGCGGCCATGTATTTCCTGAAGGTCAGGCGCAAGCCGGCAAGGAAGCCGCGCCTTCGGCCTATTACAACGTAGTGGACCCCGCCTATTTCACCACCATGCGTATTCCCCTTCTGCGGGGAAGGCTCTTCACCCAACAGGACACCAGCAACACTCCAAAGGTCGCCATAATCAGTGAGGCCATGGCCAACAAGCTCTGGCCCGGACAGGATGCGCTGGGCAAGCGTTTCAGTAACTCAGATCCGTCCGGCCCGTTCATCCAGGTTGTGGGCATCGCGAAGCAGGGTAAATACAACGACCCTGTGGACACGACAACCATGTTTTACTACGAGCCTCTGGCGCAAAACTTCCGTTCCTTTGAGACTTTGCAATTGCGTACCGCCGGCGCGCCAGAAGCACTGATTCCAGCAGTCGAACAGCAGATACGCAGTCTGGCTCCCGGCCTTCCCGTGACCGACGTACAAACCATGGAGCAGTCCCTGGGCGGCGCCAACGGTTTCTTTCTATATCGCATGGCCAGCCGCTTTACCGTAATACTAGGCCTGCTTGGCCTGGTGCTGGCCGTGGTGGGCGTTTACAGCGTGATCTCTTACGCGGCCTCGCAGAAAACCCACGAAATCGGCGTACGCATGGCCTTGGGCGCTGGACGTGGCGACATATTAAAGATGATCCTGCGCCAGGGCTTTGTCCTGGTCGGCGCGGGCCTCATCGTCGGCCTGCTTATGACGTTTCTGGCCGCTCGCGGAATCGGATCTCTGCTCGTCGGCGTCTCGCCGTCCGATCCCGTCACGCTTGTCTCCGTAGCTTTCTTGTTGGCTGCCGTTGGTTTGGTCGCATCGTACATTCCCGCTCGCCGCGCGATGAACGTTGAGCCGCTGCGGGCGTTGAAATATGAATGATAGTTATTTTACCGGTCCATCGAGAGCTGCCTGAAAACTAAATGGAACATCTCCTGACCGCCTAAATTGTTCGATGCTGTATCCAGCAGCTAAAGTGTGATATAAGAATTCCCCGTTAGAAAGGTCAGGTTTCTTAAACTGCATAGATTGGGCATCCAAGGCAGCCAACAGCAAACCCAGGTTTAAATGGCTCGAAAGATTAAACGCATCGTCAATGATTCTGCACTTGAACCCTATTTTGAAAGCATCGATGAGTTCTGCCATCAATATATTCCGATCATCAGAAGAAAAGCTGGGCGCAAAATAATTGCAGATCCAGTCGAAGGATATAGTTCGTTGGAATCATGGGAAGTGTCGATAATTGACACCCCTCTTTTTCAAAGACTTCGCGGGATTAGACAGTTAGGACTTGCTTATCTTGTCTACCCAACGTTGGGATATTCCCGCTTCGAGCACGTGCTAGGTGTCCGGG
>JBARNL010000304.1:0-1832 GCA_049802955.1 Candidatus Angelobacter sp. | reverse complement strand
TGGAGAAGTTGGGGCACCAGATGTGGATGGGAGATGCGAGGAAAATCCGGCAGCAGGACGGGCGGAAGCAAAAAGCACGATAAGCGCGATGCCCGGCTGATCCTGCGCTTGCTGCTGGAGGAGCGGTTTCCCCGGATCTGGATTCCCAGTGTCGAAGAACGAAACCTGCGGCAGCTGTTGCTGCATCGCTGGCACCTGGTGCGGATGCGGGCGCGGATCAAGAACCAGCTACAGCACATTGCCCTGAAACCAGGGTTTGCAGAAGAAAAGCAAGCTGTGGACGAAGGTGGGGCTGGAGCAGTTGCGGAAGCTGGAGCTGGAACCTTGGGCGCGGCCAGCGTCGCGACGAACTGCTGGAAATGCTGGAGCAGATGGGCGGGCGGATCGAGCCTCTGGATCAAGCAGTGGAGCAAGCCCAACCGTAAAGTCGTTGCACGAGAAATCATGGTCTGCAGCAAAGACCGAATAGATGGTTGGTGGAAACGCCGAGTGATTTAGCAAAATTGCGAGCCCTTGGTCATGAGCACAAAAATACAAAAGCAAACCTGCCGCTAAGGTTGAAAGCTCAGCTGTGGAGCGCTGCGCTTCCAACCCGGCACGATTGTGGTCGCTGGAAACGCCGTCAAGGGTCAAGATGAACGCCACAAGCGGGCGCCCTTTACTGCGTTTCCAGCGCGATGCTCCGGTCTGTCTTTTTTACATTGACACCGGCCGCTGTCGTCATAGACGGGGATGACGAACTTGAGAAAATTTGTTTTAACAACGAGCCCAAGCTATCACCATTGTGCTCCTGATGCCAACGGCTCACAACGAGCGTTGTCTTTGAGATTTCCAGACCCGCTGGATGCGAACTCAGCATCTAACCTGTGAACGGCAAGAACTTCTGAAGGCTAAGGCGGTTTTCTACACAACGTGAACTTTAAATCAAGCACAAGGTCCCTCCGTCCTAGTCGCGCGCTGATGAAAACGCGCGCTCGCCAAACGGACGTCGGGATGACGAGCTATAAAGAATTACGTTAACGCGAAAACTGCTCTAAAACACTGAAATGGCAAAAACCAAAATAAGCGCCTTGATCCACACGTGTGACAATGAGCGTTCACTCGGGCGCGCCCTGGATTCCCTGCGGCCCTGCGACGAGGTGATCGTGGTGGACCACGGGTCGCGGGATGAGACAGTGAAAGTGGCAAAAGAGCATGGCGCAAAAGTGATTAATGCCGTCCCCGGCGTGAGCAATGGCGCTTATGCGCAGAACACGCGCAATCAGTGGGTGCTGTGCCTTCTGCCGTATGAAGCAATTGCGGAAGACCTGGAAGCTTCATTGCTGGAGTGGAGCGACGCCGAGCAGGACCCCAACCAGATGGGCTTTAATATGGCCATTCGCGAGCAGAATGGCGCAGGCTGGAAGCCGGTGGATGCGGAGATGCGCCTGGCGAATCGCAAGCAGATTAACTGGACAGGAGACCTGCCGCCGGCCAATCCCAAACTGCCGACGCTGCCGGGATACATCATGCGGATCCCTGATGAACACTGAGAGGAATTTGGTAATTGAGTAATTTGGTAATTTGGTAATTGAAAAAACCTGTGGGCCGTTTCTTGTGATCGGTAACACTCCGTACTGATCAAGCTATTGTTTTTCAAATTACCCAATTACCAAATCACAAAATTCCCAATTACTGATTGACCAACTTCTGTCACCGACCCAAGCGGCGAATCTTCTTATAATCTCCCTCTGAAGCCACAATCGAGCGGAGCCAATCCTGACTACTTTTGATCTAGCCGGAACCGTGTATTTTGTTGCCCCAGCGTTTTTCCTGTTTGGGCTGGTCTTTGG
>JBARNL010000303.1:0-5042 GCA_049802955.1 Candidatus Angelobacter sp. | reverse complement strand
GCCTGCAAAGGATCCTCGGTCAAGGCATCTTCCAGCGGCGATACAAACTTGATGTGAGGCCGATTTACCTCCAGCCAGCGCGAAATGGTCTTGTTCAGTTCGTCGGCGCTTTCCAGCACCAATGAATCGTTGCCCGGCACGTTAGCAGCGCGATCAAAGGTAAGCACGGCATGCCCACGAAATTCGCCCATATATTGAATGAGTTCCGAGGCGATTCTTGCGGGCAGGCGATCGGTAAAAAACGTTTCGCTGTCGCTGGAGCGTATCAGCGCCCCGTTGGAACTGATAAGCCAGATAGGGAAGCCAAGTTCCTGGGCAATTGGCAAGGCGTAGTCATGGCGGCGTCCGGTGGCCAGAATGATCTCGATGCCGGCTTGATGCGCAGTACGCAGTGCCGCTATGTTGCGCGCAGGCACCTGAAAATTTGGATCGGTCAGCGTGCCGTCAATATCCAGGGCCAATAATTGAATAGATTGTTGCTTCACTATTTTCCATCATACCGATTGAAGCCAACAAAATGAGAAGTTCCGGACCGGCTGGATGATAAATTATTTCGGCGTAGAGTGCGGGATCTCGCCCTTGCCCGCGCACGCAGTGCAGCGCATGCCGTCCTTCAACCCGGCGCCATGGCAGACTGGGCAAAGCCGCTCTTTAGTCTTTACTGGAGTTGTCATGAATGGTAAACCGATCATACGCTCTATTTCGGGCTTGTGCCGGAAAGGTGGAAGATTGCGGTGAACGAAAACCCCTTAGCAATTTCTGCGGGTCGAATCTCGTGAACAGCTCTGTTGCCAGCCGCTTTCCGCTCTCGATAGAACCCATCCTCTCTCGTCTGGTTGGCCCGCGCATTGCCGCTGCCATTTACGAGTTCCTTGTTTTCGGCCTCAAACAGGCTGCTTCGTGCGTTTTTGCGGGATCGTTTCTGTTTCTTCTGGCGATCTCGGGGCACGTTTCCATTCCCGGCCTTGCTCGCTATGACTTTTTGTTCCTAAGTGCCATTGCCATCCAGATTGTGCTGGTTGCAGTTCGGCTTGAGAACTGGCGTGAAGTGGCGGTGCTCTCTGTGTTCCATCTGGTGGGTGTTGGGCTTGAGTTATTCAAGACCTCGCCGTCCATCAGGTCATGGAGTTATCCTGAGCCGGCATTTTTCCATTTAAAGACTGTTCCTTTGTACAGCGGATTTATGTATGCATCCGTTGCCAGCTACATCATGCAGTCCTGGCGAATTATGCGCCTCAGGCTGACTGAATTTCCGTCGTTCACGCTTGCCGTCGGACTGAGTGCTGCCATTTATGCGAACTTTTTTACCAATCACTACATGGTGGATCTGCGGTGGCCGCTGGCTGCCTGCGTGCTCTTGCTGTTCCGACGCACGCACGTCAATTTCATCGTCACCAAGAAAGAGCGCCGCATGCCGCTGTCACTTTCCTTTGTTCTAATCGGTTTCTTCATATGGATAGCGGAAAATATCGCTACTTACTTTGGAGCATGGCAGTATCCTCACCAGAAGCGGCAGTGGGCCATTGTGGGGCCAACCAAGATCAGCTCCTGGATGCTGCTGGTAATCATCAGTTTCATCATCGTTGCGGCACTTAAGGAAATCTTCCCGAAACAACAAGAAATGTTCTCGTCTGATGAAAGATCTCTCCAGGCACAGGCCAGCGAGGGTGACACAGAAGATAAGCCCGCTCTGGCATAGATTCCTGCCACCGTCGTCGATAATACCGTTGTACAATGTTGCCGCTTTCACACAAATAAATTGAAGAGGGACGTGCATGTCCATCCTTGCCGGAGTAGTGTTCGGCTTTGTCGTGTGGTTTTTATTACGTTGTATCGCAGGCGGAATTTACACCGTGGACCAGAATGAACGGGCCGTAAAAACCAGCTTCGGACGCGCCGACCGCGTTCCCGGGGCGTTTACCACCTCAGATCCCATCAGCGACCCGCTGAACGACGAAGAAAAACAGCGTTATCAGTATCCCCAGGTACGCGTGATCATGCCGGGCGGCCCCTATTTCAAAATGCCGTGGCAGAAGATCCACAAAGTATCCATTGCCACGCAAACGGTCAGCATGGCCTATGATCCCGAGACGCCCTCCGCAAATCAGGGCGGTACGGTTGTGGAAGCGGTCACCAAAGACCAGTTGAATACTGGATTGACGGGACAGATTCGCTACCGGGTCTCCGAGCGCAACCTCTATGCCTATCTGTTCGGGGTTAAATTCCCAATCGCACATGTAATGGGCTATTTTATTTCGGTACTGCGGGAGCGCATTGCAACTTTTGAAGCGCCGGCCGATCCCGCCGTTCCGGAAGCCGTCCGCGGCGCCGGTATTTCCATCAATGACTTGCGCAAGAATTTGCGCGACCTGAATGAGCACATGGTGCGCGAGTGCAGTTCCTCAGACGCCCGTTACGGCATGGTGCTTGAAGCTTCGTTGATCACCGGCATCGATCCCCCAGCCGATGTGGAGTCCGCGCTGGCTGCAATCAACACCGCGCACAACATGGTTTCCTCAGACATTAGCCTTGCACAAGCAGCGGCCGACCAAAGGATTGAGCTATCCAAACGCGCTGCCGAAATCGAGACCCTGAAGGCGCAGGCGGAAGTGCAGCCGCTGATTTCTCTGGCCGGCCAGTTGTCGGCTTTGAAAGGCGCAGGTGAAGGTACTTTAGGCGCCTATGTGCGTAGTGTCCGGCTCGGTCTTTTTAGCCAGGCCCAGCAGGTGGTGCAGGAGACAAAACGATGATTCCTTTTCTGATCGCCGCTCTGGCTTCGTTTCTGGCCAGCCTCATCCTGGTTCCTCTTTTCCTGGCTCTGCTGCGGATGTTCGGGATCTACACCACGGTCGCCGAAGGCAGTTGCCATGTCTATGTTCTGTTTGGGAAAGTGGCGGCGATCATCGATGAGCCGGGACTGCACATCCTGCTGTTGAAACTGGGGCTGAAAGCGCCGATTGTCCGGTGGCTGGGCCGCCTCTACGTTCTGGACATGCGAATTGACCAGCAATATCAGCGCAGCCAGCCGGTAAACTCTGAAGAAGGCGCGCCGATGGGCATTGGCATCTGGTATGAAATGTTCATCAGCGATCCGGTGGCCTTTCTGTTCAAGAACGCCGACCCGCGCGGATCGCTTTCCGCCAACGTTGGCAACTCCACGGTTCGGTGCCTCAGCAACATGAAACTGGCTGACATGCTGGAAACCCGCCACGCCATGAGCCTGACGGTGCGGAATGAGGTTTCACCACAGTCTCACGAGTGGGGCTACAAGCTGGGTTCTGTGTACATTCGCAAAGTGCATTTCCGCGATGCCCAGATGATCGCGCAGATTGAAGAGAAAGTTGTGAACAGGCTGAGGCAGGTTACTTCATCCATCAAACAGGATGGCGCGAACCAGGTCAGCATTATCACCAGCACAGCCGAGCGGCAGGCGGCAGTGGAATTCGCCAAAGCCGCGGCTATCCGCCCCAGCATTGTTGGTGAGGCGCTGAAACAGGTTGCATTCGATCCTGAAGTAGAAGCGGCCATGTTTGAGATCCTGGAAGTCCAAAAAATAATTGAGAGCAAGGCGCGAGTCACATTGATTCCCGAGAAGAGCACGATGCTTCCGGAATTGCTGGCCGCGGGCATGCGGACGAATGACTTCTCTGTGCCCCCGCCGCCGCCCAGGCTAAAGACATCGTAAAAGTTTCAATGTTAACGAGAAATTCCTGAGTGTCTGCCAAAGACTTTGCAATTTCGCCGAAATGCGGAGCACCCTTCGACCCAAGCAGCTGTAAATCGTTCTCATTGAGTCCTTCGCGAAGGCAGCCCGGTCTTCATTCCCGCACTCTTATTGCAAAATGGACCACTGAGGAGTGAACGATGCAAACTGCACATGAACTTTTTTTACATGACCTTGGAGACATGCTGGATGCCGAACGCAAGCTGGTGGACGCCCTGGGCGAACAGGCTGAAGAAGCCTCAAATCCACAGTTGCAGAAGGCCTTTGCCTCGCACCAGGCGCAAACCGAAAAACAGGTGCAACGCCTGGAGCAGATTTTTGAACAGCTAGGCGAGCAACCGGAGCAGACGGAATGCAAAGGCATGAAGGGGCTGCTGGAAGAGATGGAAACTTTTAAAAGCGAAGACCCGGCTGAGGACATTCTGGATGTCTTCACCATCGGCGCCGCGTCGAAGGTGGAAAGCTATGAGATCAACGCGTATGATTCGCTCATTAACCTGGCGCGCGATATGGGCCACAACAAGGCGGTCAAGCTGCTGCAGCAGAACCTGAAGGAAGAGCAGCAGACGCTCAAGAAGATGCAGGGCTTTGCCAAAAAGATTAAACCGGAACAGATGGGAATGGAAGAAGAAGAGGAGGAAGAGCAGGAGCGGAGTTCGTCGCGCGGCAATTCGTCACGGGGCAAGAAGACGCGCCGGGCAGCTTGAGCTGACAGTCTGAATTTATCGGCAAAATAGCCGCTAATAAAAAAGCACGAACCACAAAGGCACGAAATTGACGGTTATGAAGTTCGAAGGAACCGTTTTTATCCTTCGTGACCTTTGTGGTTAAAAGTTTATGGACGAAGGCGCGCGAATCAGAATTGATTCGTGTTCGTTCGCGGTTCGCGGCTTATCCTTACTTAATCGGCCACCAACGATGTGCGAGGGAAATTTTCTGCCAAGGCCAAATTGCCGATTAATCCTCTGCTGGAGCGGTTTGCCTAGACTAAGGCGCCGTTCAACGGAAAAGTTTGCGCCGTCAGCGATAGCTGTTAAAATCTTAGGTTGACCCATACAGCCTATTGAGATACGGAGACCTTTACTTTTATGGCATATGTAATTGCAGAGCCTTGCATCGGGACCAAGGACGCGGCCTGCGTGGATGCATGTCCGGTGGATTGCATTCATCCGAAAAAGGACGAACCGCAGTTTGAAGGTGCTGACATGCTGTTCATTGATCCGGTTGAGTGCATCGATTGCGGCGCATGCGTGCCGGTGTGTCCGGTATCCGCCATTTTTGCCCTGGACGATCTGCCGGAAAAATGGAAAGAATACGC
>JBARNL010000302.1:0-3124 GCA_049802955.1 Candidatus Angelobacter sp. | reverse complement strand
GTCGTGCCCCGCGCGGCGCATTGCGATCAAAGAGGAATGTGAGCAGCGTACCGCCCAGAATCGCGATGACAAGTAGAAGGCAGGCGGCAAACATCGTCAGGAGTGGCTTTCATCGCGCGAAAAGTGAATGACACACTGCAAAAGAGAAGCTGCCTCCGGTTTGAATGCAGATAGATTCTAAATTATGTCTGAGAGAGTGGCGCAGAGTCCGTGTTATATATAAGCGTGATGTCAAGGATCCAGACCCTTGCGATGATGGTTGTGTTGTTCATCTCTACGCCATTTCGCGCCCAACAGCCCACCAGTTCACCACAGCCCATGCCCGCGCAACAGGCCGCGCCCAGCCTCAAATTGCACGATCTGAAAGGCGCGCCGCACTCGCTGGAAGACTATCGCGGAAAGCCCGTGCTGCTGAACTTTTGGGCAACGTGGTGCGTGCCATGCGCCGCTGAGATGCCCTTGCTGAGCGAGATGCAGAAGCAATACCAGGGCAAGGTCCTGTTCATTGCCGCATCGATTGACGATGAGGAAATGAAACCCCAGGTTGAAGCATTTATCAAGAAGCACCAGGGTGAAGCTCTGACTGTGATGATGGGCGCGACGCTCGACAGCCTGGATGATTTCAACGTGAACCAGGGAATGCCGGGAACGGTCTTCATTGACGCCGAAGGGAAAATCGCCGACAGGCGAACTGGGGCGCTGAAGCGAGCAGACCTGGAACAAGTGCTACGAAAGTTGGCGGGTGAACCGGAAGTGGCGCCCACTCCCACCCCAAAGGCTAATGCCGAGAAGAAGAAAGCCATCAAATCAGCCACAAAGAAAGTTATCCCGCCACCGCAAGAAGGTCCCAGCTTTGCATTCTAGAGTTGCGACGGGCCCCGAGCAGACCAGACCATCCATGAAAAAATATATCGTTCCCACTGTTATTTTAGTGCTTGTAGCGGCCATTATCTTCATCCGGCATCAAATCATCGCACCCGCCCGGGCTGCGGCGGGCGATCTTGACGCAATTAACAAAATTACTGTGGGAAAGACGACGGAGGCTGAATTGCTTGGTCGCTCGGCGTTCCAGAAGATGGACCTACAGTGCTCTATGGGGTCTTGCTTTTATTACACTGTGAGGGCGAACCACTTTCTGAGAAAGCTGGGCCTTGCGCCCACCACTTTTTTTGGCACAAGGGTCGAGGTCCGCGATGGACTGGTGACTCAGGTGTCGGTTTACATAAGCAATGGCAAGCGGCCAGCACTTTCTTGGTCGCAAAAAATGCCGCTGCCGACGGGGTGCTCTTCAAGTCTGTGCATAAAGCCAGCCATTTTGCCAACAAAAACCCTCGTCAGCATCATGGTGTTGTTCAACAACGAATCCGAATTCAGGAACCGCATGCCGGAAACCATTCAAACCGCGTGCCTTTCTCGCCTGCACGGATGTACGACATACGATGAACTCACGCCGTTCGCCAGAGAACTGAATCTGGATGCAGTAGCCGCGCTCAAGTAAACAGAAATTCCTTCGTGCGCAGATCGCGGACCATGTCGCGGAGCTTGGCCGCCTTTTCAAACTCAAATTTCTTTGCCGCTTCCCGCATGTCGCTTTCCATACCGGCGATGTAGGCATCAAGCTCTTCCTGCGACTTGAAGTCCGGCAGTCCGTCAGCCGCCTGAGTGACATCCACATAATCCGATTCGGCAATTCCAGCCAGCGACATGGAAAGCGGACGGATAATCGATTCCGGCGTGATGCCATGCTCCTGGTTGTAAGCCACCTGAATCGCGCGGCGGCGGTCGGTCTCGTCGATAGCACGCTTCATCGAGTCGGTCATCTTATCGGCATAGAGAATGGCGCGTCCTTCCAGATTACGGGCGCAACGGCCAATCGTCTGAATTAGCGATCCGGCGGAACGCAGGAAGCCTTCTTTGTCGGCATCAAGAATCGCCACCAATGAAACTTCAGGCAGGTCCAGGCCTTCACGCAAAAGGTTGATGCCGATCAGGACGTCATACTCGCCTTTGCGCAGGTCGCGCAGCAGCTTGATGCGCTCCAGCGTTTCGATTTCAGAATGCATGTAACGGCAGCGCACTCCAACCTCGGCGTAATACTCTGCGAGATCTTCCGACATGCGCTTTGTGAGCGTGGTTACCAGGACTCGCTCGCCTTTGCTGACGCGGTCGCGAATCTCATGCAGCAGATCGTCAATCTGGCCTTTGACCGGACGAATCTCCACCGGGGGATCCACCAGACCCGTGGGACGAATAATCTGCTCCACCACAACGCCTGCAGATTTGGTGAGCTCATACGGTCCTGGCGTGGCGGAAACGTAAATGATCTGGTTGCTGCGTTCTTCAAATTCCTCAAACTTCAACGGACGGTTATCGAGCGCCGAAGGCAGACGGAAACCATACTGCACCAGGTTTTCCTTACGTGATCGGTCGCCGTGCCACATGCCGTGCAACTGTGGGACGGTCTGGTGCGACTCATCAATAAACATGATGAAGTCACGAGGAACGTAATCCAGCAGCGTTGGCGGCGGCTCGCCGGGCTTGCGTCCGCTGAAGTGGCGCGAATAATTCTCAATGCCGTGGCAGTAGCCCACCGATTTCATCATCTCCAGGTCAAAACGCGTGCGCTGATGTACGCGCTGCGACTCAACCAGACGGCCATCTTTCAACAACGCGTCTTCCCACCATGCCAACTCTTCCAGAATGGTCCCTATGGCGTGGTTCTTGGTGGTGTTTGACATCACATAATGGCTCTTGGGATAGATCGGCAGCCGAGTATATTTCTGCTTCACCGTACCGAACAGCGGATCGATCTGTGAAAGCGAATCAACTTCGTCGCCAAAAAGCTCGATGCGGTAAGCGTTATCGTCGTAGGTGGGGAAAACTTCGATTACATCGCCGCGCACGCGGAACGTGCCGCGCTTAAAGTCCACATCATTGCGCTCGTAAAGAATCTCCACCAGTTTGCTGAAGATATCCTGGCGCTTGATTTTCTGCCCTTTTTCCAGAAACAGCAGCATGCCGTAATAGGCTTCCGGCGATCCCAGGCCGTAAATGCAGCTTACTGACGCCACGATGACACAGTCGCGCCGCTCAAAGAGAGATCGCGTGGCGGAAAGCCGCAGCT
>JBARNL010000301.1:0-1995 GCA_049802955.1 Candidatus Angelobacter sp. | reverse complement strand
GTAATGACGTTCACGCGGGTAGGTGGTCATGATCCAGTACTCAATCGGCGTCGGAACCATGCGGATCGCGTGTGTGGTCTCGGCTTTCTCGCCGATCACGATCAACGCATCGGCATGGCGTCCCTTGCGCGGGGCGCTGAACCCCTTGATGGTGTTAATGGCCGTGTCAGAAAGACGAAGATGCTCGCGCAGCGCAGTCGTATCTCCCGGCTGCTGGCCAATGATCTTGGTGCTGGCGTTCTTGACGATCCCCGGTCCCTGGAGACGTGGCTTGTCCTTCGTTCCAACGTAGTCCTCAACCGTCTGGGAAATTCCGCACACCATAACTCCACGCTTGCGCGCCGTGCGGAAGAGTTGCACTGCCTCCGGCGCAAGGACTGGCGAATCCAGGACAAACGAGAACTCGTCCATGACAACAATCGCCGGTCTCCCGGTCTTCCCGGAAGCGCGAAGCGACATCGCACGAGCAATGACCAGGCTCATTGCTCCCTGAAGGCGGAGGTCATCGGCCAGTTTCTCGATATTAAAAAACAACCACGAGTTCTCAAGCGAGATGGTGGTTGGCCGGTCAAAGAGCCGTGAGTATGGTCCTTTTTCTCCAGTCCAGCTCCTCAGCTTGATCGCCGCGAGATGAGCCTCGTCCATCACCCGCTGGTTCTTCTCTTCGTCCCGCCATTGCGCCAGTTCGTCGCGCAGGTCCGAGAACGCAGGGATGGGGTTGGATGGCCGGATGGCGGCGCGTTTGTAGGTACGGAGGATCGCCTCCGTCAGCAGATTGTCCAGCAGATCCGTATCTTCGGCCCGGCCTTCGCCCATCATGTGCCGCGTGAGGTTCCTCAAGAACGCCACCTGGTCTTTGCTGGGCTCGTGTTCTCCCGTGGGCAGGTCCCACGCATTGATCGTCTGATCGGAGTCGAGCGACATCGAGATCATCTGCCCGCCCATCAGTTCGACCAGAGGCTGGTAAGAATCTCCGCGTTCGATAATGGAGACCAGCGGATGGATCCTTGCCGCCATCGATAGCAGCATCTGCATCATCATCGTCTTCCCGCCGCCGGTCATGCTCATGAGCAACATGTTTGCGTCGTTCAAGCTGGGATCGAACGGCGAGAACGGAATCAGTTGCCGGTACGGGGTTTCCATCACAAACAGCGGAGACCACGGCGTGCCTTGCCACGGCGTCTCAATCGGCAGCAGGTCGGCGGCGTTCGTGGTCAGCATGTCCTGCTCGCGCCGGTCCATCTCTCCCATTCCGGGAAGCATGTTGAAGTACAGCCGTCTCTTGGCCAGGGTTTCGGGGATGGCTTTGGCTCCATTCATGCGCGCAATCGCGTGCAGCAATTGCTGACGGCGGTTGTTGATGAGCCGTTCTGCCTCTTCGTACTCGGTACGCGTCGTGGCGGGCTTCGAGGTCCGCGTAGCCATCACCAGGCTCAGCTTTGCGGTCTTCAAAGACGAGGAAATGATGTCCTGCTGCACGCGGAACAACTGGGACTCCGCGACCTGAGCCTCCACGTTGGTCCGGAACCCGCCGTGCGTATCGCGCTGTGCCGCCTGCATCTTTCGGAGCCGGCTCTTGTAGGACTTTAGCACCTTGACTTGATCCGGGATCATGACCTGCGCGTTCACGACAATGGGAAAGTCGAGCGACGCAAGCTCGCGCAGGACGCCGGGGAAGGTGGCGTCGGGTAGTTCCCTCAGGCTGACTACCGAATAGAGCAAGCCTCCGATGTTCAGATAAGAATCCGTCTCATGGAGGCTCAAATCTGCCAGTTGCTCGCGGGCGCTGCGATACTCAAGAAAGTTTTCTCCGGCGATGTACGACCTTCTGTCCGCTTCCAGCGGATTGAGCGACCTCTTGGCTTCGAGGAACAATTCCTGCTCGTCCAGCCGGCGTGCTCCCAATTCTGCCGCCTGCATGGTGGCCTCGATCCCGACCAGCAGGGTCTCAAATTCCGCCACCAGACTCTCGTGCTCCTGGCGCGAGCGTTGAAT
>JBARNL010000300.1:0-6361 GCA_049802955.1 Candidatus Angelobacter sp. | reverse complement strand
GGGAATCTCGTTTGAAGACATGATGCGCCATCAGCAGGAGGCGGCCAAGATCGTCGGTGAAAGTCCTTATGTTGCAAACTATATGTCCACCGTGGGCGGAGGCGGCGTAAATGCCGCGCTGAACTCCGGACGCATCTTCGCCCGGCTCACCGACCGCAAGACACGGCCGCACGTCGACAAGATCATTGAAGAGCTGCGGCCCAAGCTGGCGCAGATACCGGGCATCAACGTCTATCTGCAAAATCTTCCGCCGATCCGTATTGGCGGCGCGCTGACCAAGAGCCAATACCAGTTCACGCTGCAAAGCCCTGACACCAATGAGCTTTACCAATACGCGCCGTTGCTGGAACAGAAGCTGCGCGATATCCAACAACTGCAAGACGTAACCAGCGATTTGCAAATCAAGAATCCGCAAGTTACGGTGAGCATCAATCGCGATAAAGCGGCGGCGCTCAACGTTGATCCGCGCACGCTGGAAGATGCGCTCTACAGCGCTTACGGCGCACGCCAGATCTCCACTATCTATGCGCCCAACAATCAGTACAAAGTCATCATGGAGCTGGAGCCGCAATACGCGCTCGATCCTTCCGCGCTGGGCATGCTCTATGTCCACTCCAAGACCGGACAGCTTGTTCCCATGAGCGCGCTGGCCAGCTTCAAGAAAGAAGTTGGGCCTCTCACTGTTAATCACCTGGGGCAGCTTCCGGCAGTCACGGTGAGCTTTAACCTGAAGCCCGGCGTCGCGCTGGGCGACGCCATCACCGCCGTGAACAACGCAGCGGCGCAGCTTTTGCCGCAGACCATCACCACCAGCCTGCAAGGGACGGCGCAGGCATTTCAATCGTCCTTCGCCGGTCTGGGCGTGCTGCTCATGATGGCCATCCTGGTCATCTATATAGTGCTGGGAATTCTTTACGAGAGCTTTATTCATCCCATTACCATTCTTTCCGGCTTGCCATCCGCCGGAGTGGGCGCGCTGCTCACACTCAAACTCTTTCACACTGAGCTGAGCATTTACGCGTTTGTCGGCGTGATCATGCTCGTTGGCCTGGTCAAGAAAAACGCCATCATGATGATCGACTTCGCGCTCGATGCGCAGCGCGAAGAAGGCAAGAGCGCCACCGAAGCGATCTACCAGGGAGCGCTCGTACGCTTCCGTCCCATCATGATGACCACTATGGCCGCGCTGATGGGCACTTTGCCCATCGCGATGGGCTTTGGCGCGGGCGCCGAATCACGCCGTCCGCTGGGCTTGGCAGTGGTCGGCGGACTCATCTTCTCCCAGACGTTAACGCTCTACATCACGCCGATTTACTACGTCTATCTCGACAAGCTCGGCCCCGGCCTGAAGAAACTCTTCGGCGGAAAGAAGAAGGCTACGCAACGCTTGCCAGATCGCGAACTGGAAGCGGTGGGCGGATAGTTTCCGAAGTCTCGACCCTGAGCTTGTCGAAGGGGAGAGATCCCTATTGCTAGAAACTTCTCCGCAATCCATTTGCCAGAAAGTCATGGAGCCTTGGCTGCGACAATCGTGTAGCACAGCCGCCCTCGGCTGTGCTCCCGATTTCCCCGACCTGCTCAATCACCATATCCGCACGCGGTCCTGCGGTGCTAGGTAAAGTTTCTGTCCGGGTTTCACCTTGAATGCGTCATACCAGGCATCAATGTTTCGCACTGTATCTGCGCGGTATTCACTGGGAGAGTGTGAATCGCCCATCACTTGCGCGCGCAACGCGGCATCGCGCACTTTGGATCCATAATCCTGCGCAAACGCCAGAAAGAATTGCTGGTCGCCGGTAAATCCCTGCTGTTCAGGCCCCTGCTTGCCGCCGAGCGATGCGCGGTAGCCATCGTAAGAAGCGGCGATACCGGCAACATCGGCAATATTTTCTGCCAGCGTTTGCTTGCCGTTAATAGAGAGATCAGGGAAAGGCTTGTACGTGTCATACTGCGCAACCAGCTTGGCCGTGGCCGCATTGAAATGCTCCAGATCGGATTCCGTCCACCAGTTGCGAACGCGTCCTTGCGCGTCAAACGCTGAGCCTTCGCTATCAAACGTGTGGCTGATCTCGTGGCCAATCACTGAGCCAATCGCGCCATAGTTCACTGCGGCAGGCGCTTTGGGATCAAAGAACGGCGGCTGCAGAATGGCGGCCGGGAAATTCAGCCCATTTTGTAGCGGAAGATTCACCGCATTCACCGTCTGCGGTGACATGGACCACTCTTTGCGGTCCACCTGCGCTCCCAGTCGCCCCACCTCACGATGATATTCAAACAGCCCGCCGCGCCAGAGATTGCCAAACATGTCGCCGGCCTTTACCTCATAGGCGGAGTAATCATGCCAGTGTTCCGGATAGCCAATGCCCACATACAGAGTGCTGAGCTTGGCTTGGGCCTCGGCTTTGGTGGCAGGCGCCATCCAGTCAAGCGCTTCAATGCGCTTGCGGAAAGCCGCAATAATATTGGCCACCATCTCTTGCGCCTTGGCCTTGGCTTCGGGCGGGAAATAGCGCTCGGCGTAGATTTTTCCCACGGCATCACCCAGCCAGCGGTCCACCACAAACACGCCGCGTTGCCAGCGCGGACGCCGCTGCGGCGTACCGTTGAGCGTCTTACCGAAAAACGCGAAACTCTCGTCGGACAGCGCCTTCGGCAGTGCGTCGGCGTGATCTTCAATCATGTGGTAGGCCAGCCAGTCCTTCCATGTTTCCACCGGCTCAGAAGCCACCAGCGCGGACTCCGCCGTAAACGCCGTCGGCTGCCAGACGGTAAATTCTTTTTGCTGGGTCAGTCCTGCTCCGCGAAAATACTCTGCCCACTCCAGTCCCGGCGCTTTGGCATTGAAGTCCGCCTGCATCCATGTGTTGTTCGCTTTATGGATGTCGTCATTTTCCGCCAGCGTGTTGTGCTTCTCTGCAATGGCATGTTCCAGATCAAAGATTCGCTTGGCGCGCGCGTCAGTATCGGTAAAGCCGGCAAGCTTCAGCATCGTGGCGACGTGGGCCAGGTATTTTGTCCGAGCATCGCGCATGCTCGCAGTATCGGAAAGGTAATACTCGCGGTCCGGCAGCTCGATTCCGCCCTGAAGCAGATAAGCGGCATAGTGCTCTGAGTCATTGAAGCCGGGGGCCACCCACAGCCCAAACAGGTTCGACGTATGAAAGTTGGTATTGTTCAGCGCGTCCACATCAGCGCGAAGCGTTTCTCCCAGGGCGTGCGCCAGCTCATGCTTGTCTTTGATGGCCGCAATCGCGTCCAGATGCGGCTTCAGCGGCATCAGGCCTTTGGCTTCAATCCCGGCTTCATCCATGTAAGAGTTGTAGAGATCGGCAATCTTGGCTGTGCTGGATCCCGCCGGCGCTTTCGCCTTGGCGGCCTCTTCAATGATCGCGGACGTACGCTTGTTCGTGAGGTCAGAGAGCGCAGTGAATACGCCCACCCCGGGACGGTCCGGCGGGATTACCGTCTTTTTGATCCATGCGCCATTGGCGTACTGGAAAAAATCGTCACCTGGCTGGACAGAGCGGTCAATATGGTCCACCGCAATGCCATGAACTGCCTTTGCAGGAATATTGGCGCTTGCGGCAGCACCGGCCCGAGCAAGAAGAACGCTCAGTGAGACAACAAGCAGCGCGCACGCCGTGGCGCGCGCAAAGGGAAGGTTTTTATTTTTGAGTATCATGGGGGAAATAGCGCTCCAAAGTATCTTAGTTCATAATAAGACGGATGCCGGAAAAAGAGGGTAGCACGGCAATCCCTACGGTTTGCTTCATCTCTGTTTGATCCATGGTAAGTTTTGCTCTTCCGATCCTGAGTTGTTCTCCGTGTCTCTGTGCCTCCCGTGGTAGGTTTGCTTTCCGATCTCGGCGATTACGCGCGATGTCGGCGATGTCGGCGATCCAAAAGAGGGTAGCACCCGTTAATCCTACCTTCCCTTCAACACCAGTGACGCCTCTTCCAGCTTGTGCAACAACTCGCCCGCATAGTCCTCATCAATGCGGTCTTGCGCCAACGCCTGGGCCGCGCAGTCGGATGAAGGAAGACCAAACGGAGATAAATAATTCCTATTTTCGGAACAATTTCGCGATTGTCGAAAACAACTTCTGATTCCCCGGTCCCGTTTTGGTTCACTACCGATTTGTGTCGCGGTTGGGGTATTCTCCTCTCACTCTTTGCTGTTGAAATCAGGAGTTTGCCCTTGATTCCTACTAAAACGGCACGATCCAACTGGCGATTGTTGCCGCTGCATCGAGACACCGCCTTCTGCGAACGCGACAAACACATGCTGGAAACGATGGCCGAAAAGGTTTCGATGATTTTGATTCTGACAAGAGAAGGTGACGAGCACGCGCATTTTGTGATCGAGTGTCTCAAACAAAAGAATGCGCGGTTCGTTCGGTTTGAAACCGCGCGTTTCCCTGAAACGATTTGGGAAACTCTGACTTTTAATGGCACATCACGCGTGGAGCGTATAAAGCTCTTGGAGCACATGGGGCAGAGTAAGCTTGCGCCCTGTACATTCCAAGAATATGTAGACAAAAAGATTGAGCTTCGCGTCACGGTTTTCGACCGTAAGGGTTACGCGGCTGAAATTGATTCCCAAAGCCAGGAATTTTCTAAAATCGATTGCCGCAAAACCCCTTCAGATCCCAATGAGCAAAACTGTTATAGCGTTCCTCAGAGACGATATTCTCTTGCACCAGAAACGGAAGAGAAAATCCTGCGGTTTGTCGAACACTTGGGGTTAGTATTTGGGTGCCTTGATTTCATCATTACTCCGCAAGGCCAGCTAGTCTTCCTCGAAATAAATCCCGACGGCCAATGGTATTGGATTGAGGAGGTCACCGGAATGCCTATGCTCGATAGCTTCACCGAGATGTTGATTCAAGGTAGGCCGGATTTTGTGGAAAATACTGGTGGGCGTAGACGACCCATGTTTGCCCCAAGATAAGAGTCTAATGAGCTTTAGCTCTGTGCTTTTATGGATGTCCGCTTTCATCTTCCGTTACCGATTATCCGGATCGATGCTTATTAAACCACACTGCGTGCTTGGGTATTCTGGCTCGGATTGCGGGCCAGCGAGTTTAGCCTCAGTTGCACACTACTGGCACAGCCGATCGGATCTTGCCAGCTATCCCTTCCCTGCAAAAAGCATTTACAGGTTTCGAGCGTCTTAATGGGGTCTTTGAGAGCTCTACCGAATCTAGTGTTGGCTGCCAGATGAAGAATGTTGCCGGCGAAGGGGCTGGAGTTGCCATCGCGGGCTAGAGTTCTGGTATCGGCGAGAGGCGCCGGTGCTCACAAACATTTCGTTTGACATAGCGCCAGGTGAGACCGTAGCGATTGTTGGGGAGACCGGATGCGGAAAGACTACGCTCGCAAACCTACTCATCGGCCTTGAATCACCAAAGTCGGGGCATATTTTCATTGATGGAGTGGACATCGAGAAAGTAAATAAAACGGCTCTGCGGAGCTGCATCAGCGTTGTTTTTCAAGAAAGTGGTCTTCTTAACGCAACTGCGATGGAAAATATCACGTTAGGCGATACCTTATATTCTCGAGAAGAAGCTATGATCGCGTCGCAGATGGCATTGGCCCATGACTTTATATCGTTCCTCCCTCATCAATATGATTCACCTGTAGGTTCAGGAGGAATGGCTCTATCAAGTGGCCAGCGTCAGCGAATTGCAATTGCAAGGGCGTTGCTGCGTGATCCAGCGATTCTCGTGTTCGATGAAGCAACCAGCAACTTAGATCCGGAGACGGAGCAGCGGCTCTTGCAATCCTTTAAATCAGGCCGCCGCAGAACGACAATTTTCATAACACATCGCCTTACTACTGCAAGACATACGGACAAGATTTTCGTTTTTCAGGGTGGGCGGATTACGGAAAGTGGCAGGCATGAAGAATTATTATCAAAGAAAGGGAGATATCATTACATGTGGACAGCGTTCGCCGGACGTAAGGATGAACATCTTGTCTCTGGGGAAAGTCAGCTTTTGAATCCGCTGACCGCGGAATCGCAGATTTGAAAATGGCGAGCCTGTTGCCAAGAAAGGTAAGCAAATCGTAACGCGGTGGGGTGGTTGGATTTGACAGAAAGTTTTGCGGGGGAATCTTGAGCTATGTTTAGACTTCTTCTCCGGGACATTCGATATAGTATTCGGCGGTTCTTGCGGGCGCCCGGTTTTGCATTGACCGCTATTCTAACCGTTGCGATCGCGATTGGAACAAGTACGGCAATCTTCAGCGTTCTTCATTCTGTGCTTTTCGCCCACTTGCCATTTTTAAATGCGGATCGACTTGTCTCGATTAATGATCAGGAACAGCTAAATACGATGTTACGAGGCACGTTCCAAGA
>JBARNL010000299.1:0-2540 GCA_049802955.1 Candidatus Angelobacter sp. | reverse complement strand
GCGCGCAGGATACGGCTCTTGGCCTGTCCGCGCAGGCCGAGCAGGATAAAGTTGTGTCGCGAAAGAACGGCATTCACCAGTTGCGGAACCACCGTGTCTTCATAGCCAATAATGCCGGGAAAAATAGTTTCGCCGCTGCGCAGACGTGCAATCAAATTTTCGCGGAGTTCATCTTTTACCTTGCGCGTGCGCAGCCGCTGCTCAGAGAAAGAACTTTTTCTGAGCTCGCCCAGAGTAGGGGGAAGATTCATGAAGGGCCTCTGAAAATAATTATACGCTGAGGGTTCTAGATCGATGGCCAGTAAGGTCAGACCGCCGGAGCTAAAATGCTAAATCAATGCACATGCCCGTTGCCGCTGGCCCGCTGGCGCACGCGCAAGCTGTTTTCGATTTTAGGAATTGTCGCGCGGTAATACTCTGTAAGGATTTCTACGCGTTCTGCTTCTGATTTCATTTCCAGCAGCGTCTGCTTGAAATCAAGGTCTACCGGCAAGTCCTGCGCCAGACGATAAGAGAGATAAGCCGCGTCGCGGTCGACTTCAACGGTTTGGCCCATCACGGCAAAAAGCTGTTCGTGCAACTGGATCACGGTGTCCGCCAAGGCCTTGCTCAACATAGATGGTTCGTCCTCAAAAAAAGCGACTTCCGCCTGAAGAAAAGAGCGCTCCTGGTTTACTTGTATGATCTCAAAGCGCTGTGCGCCTTCAGCGGCAATGTCCAGCCGTCCGTCTTCATATTTTTTGATTACAGTCAGAATCCTGGCGGAGCATCCGATGGCCGACAGCGCGCTCTCTTTTGCGCGCACCATGCCGAACTGGCGGTCTTGTGAAAGGCACTCGCCGATCATCTCTTTATAGCGGGGCTCAAAGATATGCAGCGGCAGCGGAGCGCCGGGGAAGACCACGATTTCAAGCGGAAACAGCGGAAGCAGAGGCACGAATATATTCTACAACTGGAGTTGAGGATCGGGTGATCGCGGGTGATCGCGCGTGATCGGTTGATCCGGTGATCGGAAAATCAAAACCTACCAAGGAGACACGGAGAAAACCGAGCCAAGGGGCAGATGGTAAGCAGGTGTCGTCCTCTGAGTTCGCTTTGGCAGATCGCTTGACTTAAATCTTGTTACAAACTAAAAAGCTGGCATGAAACTTGAAGGCAAAGTAGCTGTAATTACCGGCGCTTCCATGGGAATTGGTGAGGCGATTGCGAAGTTGTTCGTGCAGGAAGGCGCCAAGGTGGTGCTGTGCTCGCGTGACCTGGCGCGGACGAAGTCGGCGGAGCAGCGCATTGGCGGCGGCGCGAATACTCTCAGCGTCGCCTGCGACGTGAGCAAGCGCGAGCAAGTAGAAGCGCTGGTGAAAACCGCAGTCGCAAAGTTTGGGCGCATTGATATTTTTGTGAACAATGCCGGCTTTGGATTGAATGATGCCGTGGCGGATATGGATATGGCCGAGTTCAGGAGAATGTTCGATACCAACCTGTTTGGTGCGGTTGAGTGCATGCAGGCCGTGATCCCCATCATGCGGCAGCAAGGCGGCGGCGATATTGTGAATATTTCATCGGTGTCAGGCCACATTGCAACGCCGTATATGTCCGGCTACGCCGCGACGAAGCACGCCATGAATGCAATCGGCAAGGCAGGGCGCATGGAACTGCTGCGGCACAATATTAACGTGCTTACGGTTTGTCCCGGCTATATTGCCACCGACTTTGTAAAGAACATGGTCAAAGGCAAGCACGCAGAGCGTGTGGGATCGTCAGTAAAGTACGGCGTCACTGCCGACGTTGTGGCCGATGCAACTTTGAAGGGACTGCTCAAGCGCAAGAGGGAAGTGATTGTGCCGAAGTTCTACAAAATGATCATCAGCATGTATCAGGCTTTGCCGGGAGTAGTGGAACGCAGAATCCGCAAAGCTTTGAGACCGACCGCGCAAGTGATGGCGGAGGCGGCGAAGCAGAACCAACACTAAAAGAGATTCACATCGTTGGGCCTTGTTTTACCTCTTGCGCTGGTTTGGCAGCAGGGTTGTAGATGAAATTACACCGCAGCTTCAGGTAGTCACCTTTGAACTCTGAAGGTAGCGTCGGCAACGGAATGGCTTTGGTGATGCCGCCCCAAGCGGCCTGATCCAACCGGAAATCTCCAGATGATTTCACAAGCTTCATACCTCCTACCTGGCCATTCTTCATCACGGCGAGTTCAATGGTGACAGTACCTGATTTGCTCAAAGGCGGCAGAGCCACTGCGGGAATCAACGCGTTCCAGTGACTTTGCACGGTGAACCTCAAACTCTTCATATACGGTCCAAAGTCAACGCCCATGGTGTCGGAAAGGATTTCAATGCCGCCGCGTTGGGCAGTTATGTCGGGCTTCTTCTCGTCCCTCTTATTTTCTTGGGCCGGCGTTTTGTCCTTTGGCGGATCGCTTTGAGGTACCGGTTGAGCCAAGACCGTGCAAGCAATAGCTGGGACGAGAATGGAGACGATCTTTTGATGCAGCAGGTTGGCTATTTGCATTTGCAAGCAGAACCTCCGTGGCG
>JBARNL010000298.1:0-1669 GCA_049802955.1 Candidatus Angelobacter sp. | reverse complement strand
CGTACACACTTCGGCCGTTACCGTGGCCGTGCTGCCTGAGGCCGAAGACGTAGACATCAAGATTGAAGCCAAAGATTTGCGCATCGATACGTTTTGTTCCTCAGGCCCCGGCGGCCAGTCCGTGAATACAACGTATTCCGCCGTCCGCATTACGCACCTGCCGACGAACACCGTCGTGAGCTGCCAGGACGAAAAGTCGCAGATCAAAAACCGTGAAAAAGGCATGCGCGTGCTACGCGCTCGTCTCTACGAGCAGGAAATGGAAAGGCAGCAGCAGGCGCTGGCCAAGGAGCGCAAGGCGCAGGTGGGCAGTGGCGACCGCAGCGAAAAGATCCGCACTTACAATTTCCCGCAAAACCGTATGACCGACCATCGTATCGGCCTGACGCTCCACCAGCTTTCTGACGTAATGGACGGCAAGCTCCAGCCCGTTCTCGACGCGCTGACAACGCATTACCAGGCGGAAAAGCTCAAGAATGAGTCGGCTGGCGTGGTGGCTTAGGCTTTTTTCTGAAATCCCGAGCGCGTAGTGAGGGATCCCTACCACTTTTACGCTCTCACGGTTGACCATTGCCCACTTCAATAATCTTTAAGCGTGTAGGGATCTCTCACTTTGTTCGAGATTTCAGAAAAGCATTTTTGCGTCCTTAGCGTGCTTTGCGGTAAATTTCCCCGGCATGCAACTTAAACAGGCCGTCGAGTCCGCATACAAGCTGTTCATCGAAAATGACGTGCCTTCACCGCGATTGAACGCCGAGCTGCTGCTATTGTTCGTGCTTAACCGCGAACGCTCTTATCTTTACGCTCATCCCAAACGCGAACTCAGCGCCGACGAGGAATCACGCTACAACGAAGTTATTTGCGAGCGCGCACGCGGCTGTCCTACGCAGTACATTACCGGACATCAGGAGTTTTGGGGGTTTGATCTTCTGGTCTCGCCTGCGGTGTTGATCCCACGGCCTGAAACCGAGCATGTGGTGGAAACCGTGCTTGAACTGGTAAAGGAATATCGCTTCGATGGGCCCGGTCGCCTCAAATTGCTCGACGTAGGCACTGGTTCTGGCTGCATTGCACTGGCCCTGGCCAGTGAGCTGACGCATGCGGAAATCCATGCCTGCGATATCTCTGACGACGCGCTGGAGATGGCACGAACCAACGCTGCTCGTCTTGCCTTGGGCGGAAAGGTACTCTTTCGGGAATCCGATCTGCTTGCTGTGTACGCCGGTGAAAAGTTTGATTTCATCATCTCCAACCCGCCTTATGTGGGTGAAGCCGAAGCCGACAAGGTGCAGAAGCAGGTACGAGAGTTCGAGCCAAAGATCGCCGTCTTTTCCGGTCAAGAAGGAATGGAGATTTATCGCCGCTTGATTCCACAGGCGCATGAACATCTGCGCACCGGAGGCTGGTTCGTAGCCGAAATTGGTTACTCAGAAGAAGAAAAGGTACGGAACCTGCTGGCAGGCTGGTCAGACATTCAGGTTACCGCCGATCTTCAGGGAATTCCGAGAGTGATCGCGGCAAGAAAAATCAAAATCTGAACATCTACCACGGAGATGGCATGAATAAGGTGTAAGTTCTGAGGCGGTATGCTCCAGGAGAAGGAATCTGGGGCAGACAGGTTGCAGGCTGTGCTCGTGCAATGAGGCAGTACGACCTCGACACGGAGATT
>JBARNL010000297.1:0-2016 GCA_049802955.1 Candidatus Angelobacter sp. | reverse complement strand
GGCCAATAGTGAGCCTGCCCTCCAGGTGACGCCGGAGCGTTTCCGATGAAAGTGGGATGGGATCTTCCTTCTTGCGGGGACGGAAGTAATAATGCCGTCCGGTCTCCGGGTGAGGGGCCGGAGACTGGACTGTGTATGCCAACCGGTTGACGAAAAGCTTGTGGTACGCCCGGACGATCTCCTCGTTTGGTTCGAGTCTGGGGTGCATACTTCACCTCGCCGGGATACTTGATAACGCGCTTTGAAAACTCGGTCAAATCGCCTTCCTGACGGCTCAGGCCGATCCCGGATAATGGAGATCAAATTGCCCGAAACCAGAACGGGCATAGCGAAAGAGGGCGTGTCCCGAGAGCAGGTGCGCGAATTCCTCCAGCGTGAAGGTAGGGACCGGGAAAGACTTGCTCTGGTGGTGGGCTGCCAGGGGCTTGTCGAGAAGGCTGGGCTTTTCGGCGTACCGCAACAGACCGTACTCGGAAACAAGCTGTTCGAACTCTTCAACGGTAAGGTTGTCATCAGGCCCATCGAAGCCAAGCATGTAGAAGACTTGCTGCTTTCGGTCATACAGGTAGATGGCTCCCGACGATGGACTTCCGGGGACCATCTGCAGAAGCAGGACGCCATAAGGCATCTCAATCCAGCGGCTGGCCACGGCCTCGCCGATCTTCAGGAACTCGCGAATGACGCGGCCAACATGCGGTTCGGAATTGCCAAGTCCAAGTTCGCGAAGGTTGAACAGGCGGTGGAAGTGAAGTTCTCCTCTGCTTGCATTCATGGAAATACGTGCTCCTTGTTTGAGGTTGCAATCTGTGGGACTAGAGGTCCTGGAGTACTGGTCAGTGGGAAGTTGCTGTTATTCACGAATGGCAAATTGGTTGATCGCATCAGTGCTCGCTTGAAACAAGGAAGCGGCGTGGCGTGCGTTCAAAGGGCGGTGAACAGAAAGTTCAAGAGATCAAAGCGAAAGAAAGGGACCGAAGACCGGTTGCTGGAGACGAGTGAATCGATTCTTACAAATCAAGACGATTGGCGATGGAACTGTCCATTCGGGCTGATCGGAGAAGGCAGTTCTGGTCGTGTATATAAGGATGCAGAAGAGCAGTCAAAAAAAGGGGTTACTCAGCAAGAGCAAAAGTTGTGAAAGTGGGAGGGTAGTAACAAATTAAGTCATTTGGTTGCAGCCGCTTGCGAGGTGCCTCGGGAAGTCAAAGGGATGGCAATGAGACTTCAAAGGGACGTCAATGGGAAGGCAAAGGCGATTAAATGACGCCGCGCAGCTGAGTGCGGAACGAGACCTCGGGATCGCTGGGGTGGATCAATACCATCGTATCCAGCAGATCTCTCCGGAAAGCCGTGGCCGTGGCAAAGGCCAGGCGCTTCGAAATGCCCGACAGCTCATGGGCCAGGTGCAAGGAAATCTCCTCGCCTGACGTGAGATAAAGAACACAGCCGACCGCCGTCTCGGTTTCCAGGGCACGACTGATTTTGCCATACTGTTGGGCGCTCTTCAGCGTCCGCTCGTACTCAAGAGCAAACCGCGCCATGGTGTGGTCATTCCATACATCGACGATCGCGTCGTAGTCCTTTTCAAAGGGCCGGGTTGAGATGGTGTTGGCCGATGCCGTTTCCACGTCCGACTGCCACGAGATCAGAACATCGCTGTGGGCGAGGGCAAGCTGGATCGAGTTCAGTTCCAGGGCGTGATGGGCGTGGGAGGGATGCGGAAGGTGCTGCGTCCCGGAGTTCAGGACGGTGGCAAATTTGCCGTGGTCCTCAAGGTGCAGAAGACCTCGGCGGGTAATGCGGTAGACGATGCTTCCGCGCCCAGAAATTCCCTCGCACACGGAGATATGGTTGGCCGCCAAGAGCCTTTGAACCCGCCAATTGAAGCAGCGCCGCGAGGATTCGGAAGCACCCAGTTTCATGAACTCGAAGAGCTGTTGATGAGTGATGAAGCGGGCGTTTCTGACCTGAAGAAGCAGCGGGACGTCGCGGCTTGCGCTGATCGAATGTGTGCCT
>JBARNL010000296.1:0-1779 GCA_049802955.1 Candidatus Angelobacter sp. | reverse complement strand
GTCTTTTCCTTGATCTTTCTGTACCTGTTCTGCCGCTTCCGTTTCATTTTGTTTGATTCAGTGGTAACGGGGCTGCCGGACGTGACTCGGGGATGGCGGAGATACGAATCTCAGGCCAATCGCTATTTCGGGTTCTGGCTGGCGTTCCGGCTGGTCACGTGGGGAGCACTGGTCCTGGTTGTGGGCGTGCCGCTGTGGAAGGCGTACAAGAGCGGCCTTTTCAGCGGTGACAACTCTTTACCTATTTTCTTTGCGATCATCGCCTCCGTGGCGCTGGCCGCATTAATCGTGAGCATAGCTTTCGCTATTGTCTCCACCCTGGCCAAGGATTTTGTGATGCCAGTGCTGGCGCTCGACGATCTTTCTCTTGGCGATGCATGGGCTGCCGTGTGGCGCGTTGCAGCTTCTGAGCCGGGAGCATGGGCAGCTTACATGGGAATGAAGCTGCTTTGCGCGATTGGGAGCTGGATCGGCCTTTCTCTCGCTTTTGCCATTGCCATGATTCCCGCAATTATCCTGATCGGTATTCCAGTGGGAATTTTGGTGGTCCTGGGAATAGTAGCGTTCAAGACCATCGGCGTGGTGGTTGGGATTATTTTCTGCGGTATCGCCGTTTTGCTAGCCGTCGCCGGCGTCTTTTGCTTGATGCTGATTCTCACAGCTCCGGTCTCTGTATTCTTTACGTCATACGCCCTATATTTCTTTGGCGGACGCTATGCCAAGCTGGCGGTGCTACTGTGGCCGCAGCCAATTCCATCATTGCCCCCTGCCGCAAACCCCGGGCGTACAGCCCGCGCTTTAGCTTCTTCGTTTTGATTTGCGCGGCCCCAGCTCAACTTTTGTCCTGGGGCGATTCTTGATCCAGATGGGCGTACCCACAAAGCCAAACTTCTGCCGAATCTGGTTTTGCAGGAAGCGTTCATAGGAAAAATGCAGCTTCACATCTTTATCAGTGAACAGGATAAACGTGGGCGGCGATGCTTGCGCCTGCGTCATATAGAAGATCTTGACCTGCTGGCGGTGCGGCACCGAGGCACGGTCAAAATCCACCGTTTCCAGAAAGCGGTTCATCTGCGACGTCCCGATGCGCTTGCGACGCTCGGCGGAAACCAGCTCAAGCGCGCGAAAAATCTTGTCAATGTTTTTGCCCAGTGAGGCAGAAATAAACAGCATCGGCGCATAATCCAGAAACTTCAGGGCCCGTCGCGCCTGCTTTTCGTAGAGTTCGCGGTCAGCGAGCGGTTTGCCATCGGTCCTGCCGGAGCTGACCAAATCCCACTTGTTGATGACAATAATCACGGACCTGCCGCTTTCGTGCGCATAGCCGCCGATGGTGGCGTCCAGGCTGGTCACACCCTCCACGGCATCAATCACGAGCAGTGCGACATCGGCAGCCTCAAGGTGTTTGCGCGCCATCACCACGGAAAGTTTCTCCGCCATTAAATGAGTTTTGCCCTTGCGGCGGATTCCGGCTGTATCAATAAAGCGATACGTATTGCCGTCTTTCTGAATCACCTCATCCACCGCGTCGCGCGTTGTTCCCGCGATGGGAGAAACAATCGCCCGCGAAGTTCCGGTCAACATATTCAGCAGCGTTGATTTGCCCACATTGGGATGGCCGATGATGGCTACGCGCGTCTCCAGTCGCGGTGTACGAGCTTTGTGGTCGCCTTCGCCCGCGTCTTCTGCGTCGCCGTCAATCGGCTCGGCATCTTTTTCGATAGCTGCTTCTGCCCGCTCCGCTACTTCTTCGGCAGAGGACGGCACTGTGTCAAGGAT
>JBARNL010000295.1:0-2324 GCA_049802955.1 Candidatus Angelobacter sp. | reverse complement strand
CCTTTCGTGGGGCGAGCGCTTTCACGATCAGGATTGGGTGAATCGAGCGGCGATGCGGCTGATCTCTGAGCTCGGCGGACATCACTGAGCGCCAACGAAGAGCGCGGCTGTGCACGATGCGGGCCGTTACCACCCGCGCAAGAGTCTGGCTACGATTAACATTGAGAAATTACGCTATCGTCACAAAGGAGGAAACTCATGTCATCGAAAAGGGCAATTTTCTTAATCCTATTTTTTAGTTTCATTGTTCCGCTGGGCGCGATCCAGCAAACACCGAACACCTCTACGCAGGCCGCCAGTTCGCAAGCCGGCGCGGCCAATGCCGCGGAAAATGCGCAGATCCGCCAACTGGGAAACAACCGTGGTAATGACGCTCAGGCGCTGCGCGACGACATAAGAAGAATGCGCGCGCTGGTGGCGCAAATGCAAACCAATCTGGCATTCGTGGACAACACGCAGTCACCGCTGAAACATCAGTTCCAACTCGATATCGACATGTGGAATATCCTGATCAACCAGATGGAGCGGCGGTCGTATTCAAATTCGCGCTGAGCCGCTGCGGGTCCGCTGCGAAGCTTACTCAGTGGGCCGATCATTACCTGCGAGAGTACATATATCGGCAGTACCGTTGAAGTTTTTGCGCAAAGTGCCGAATATGATTCCAGACAGACGAAGGAAACTAACAAATTGGAACTCCCCATGTCACAACTCGAGCAAGGGCCGCCGGCGAGACGCTGGTCGCGGCACAAGATCGACGTTCGTCTGAAAGTTTCTTTTCCCAACGAAGGGAAGAATGACTCCGCATTTGGCCGCGCCAACAGCCTGAGCCGCGGCGGCATTGGCGCTTACATTCCGTGCTCCATCCCGGTTGGGACAGCGGTGCGCCTGGAACTGACGTTCCCTTATTCCTCCACAGAGGCGAAGCTTGAAGCGGTCATCCGTACCTGTGAAGGTTTTCGTTACGGGTTGGAATTTACCCGCGTCAGCGACGCCATGCAGGAGATGATCGTAAAAAACTGCGACGGCACCGAGTTGCTGCAATAACCAGGCTGTTGCAGTAATTAGATTTTGCGCTTGTGTAGAATGCCAGACGGGAGATTCGTTTGCATGCTCAAGCGCTCTGTGATTACCCTGCTTTTTCTGCTCGCTGCATCCATCGGCTTTGCACAATCGCCTTCCACCAATGCAGCGCTGCCCAATGCACGTCCCCAGACAGGCGCAAAGGTCCGCGCCATAACAGCATTTGTGCGGCTGAATCGCGCCACATATCAAACGCAAGTGGCTGAAGCCTTAAAGATGCTGCGCGCTGCCAAAGACGCGTTTAGCAAAGCCGGTTATGAAGTTGAGACCCTGCGCATCACCACGCAGCCGTTTCCTGAATACACAAAAGGATTGACGCCGGAGCAGGCGCTGGAATTTTTTCATGCTTATGACAAGCTGGCGCAGCAGGAAGGATTCACGCCGGACATTGGCCCGGCTATGAGCAAGGACGCAGACGATCCCAAGCAAGCCGAGTTGCTGGCGAGAATCCTTGCCGAGACGCAAAACATCAACGGCTTTGTCGTCGTTGCGGACGATGCGGGAATCCATTGGAACGGCATTCGCGCTGCGGCGCAGGTAATCAAGTATCTTGAAGAGCACACGGAACACAGTGAAGGCAATTTCCATTTTGCTGCCGGGGCGTTTCCGCCAGCGATAGCGCCGTTCTTTCCCGTGTCTTATACGTCCGACGCAGGACACCGCTTTGCCATTGGCCTGGAGTCGGCCAACATCGTGCAGCAGGTATTTGCCAATACCAAGGGTAATTTGAGTTCAGCGGGCGACCAATTGACTGCGGCACTGGGTACCGAGGCAAAGAAAGTGGAAGAGATCGCTCATCGCATTTCCACGAGCAGCGGCTGGAAGTATCAGGGGATTGACCTGACGCCTGTCCCGCTCAAGGAAATTTCCATTGGCGCGGCCATGGAATCACTTCTGCATGGCGAAATTGGGTCCGCCGGAAGCCTGAGCGTGGCATATACCATCACCACGGCGGTAAAGCGAGTGCCGGTGCAGCAAGCTGGCTATAGCGGACTTATGCTGCCAGTGCTGGAAGATTCGGTGCTGGCGAAAAGATGGGAATCCGGCACGGTCAGCCGCGATTCGTTGATGTCTTATTCGTCTGTTTGCAGCACCGGGCTCGACGCTATCCCACTGCCCGGAGATATTTCACTGCATGAGCTTGAGAGCATCATTGGCGATATGGCCAGCCTCGCGGTGAAATGGCACAAACCGCTTTCAGCACGATTACTGCCCGTCGCAGGAAAGAAGAGCGGTGAGATGAC
>JBARNL010000294.1:0-13623 GCA_049802955.1 Candidatus Angelobacter sp. | reverse complement strand
AAGTGACATAGTCCAATCAATGGAGCCGAAGGTGATGGTGGCGCCGTAAAATACGATTCCAAAACCGCTCAGGTTCTGGATGAATACAAACTGGGCGGGAGTAGTGATGCCTGCTTCTTCGCGGACGGACCAGCGCTTAAGGAAATAGTAAAGAGTTCCCCATCCGGCGAAATAGAAAAACCCGCGGAACCAGAAAAACGGGACATTCAGATACAAATGGATCTTGTCAGAGCCATAGTGCGCCATGAACTCCGCCAGTTTCGTCGGGTCCTGCGGCACTTGGGCCCAGGGATAAAGGTGTTTCACGCCGAAAGCAATTGGAAGCCAGAACAGGAACATCAGCCACCAATTGCCCGCAGCAGCTTCCCACATGCGGCGTCCCAGACGGCCCCAATTTCCGCCGCTGGTGTATTGCAACATGAGCAGCGTCAGCGAGCCG
The DNA here is from genome assembly GCA_049802955.1 of Candidatus Angelobacter sp. Classification (GTDB taxonomy): domain Bacteria; phylum Acidobacteriota; class Terriglobia; order Terriglobales; family Acidobacteriaceae; genus Angelobacter. Next base: position 13,184 of record JBARNL010000294.1, on the reverse strand, counting down.
AGGGTCAGGCCGAGCCAGAACATAAAGGAGAACAGCCACGAACGCAGGAACAAATTCCATTGGCCGAACCCTAGCGTCAATCCCAGCGCCAGCACGCTGAAAACCACGCCGACAACCAGCGAGCGGGAGCGCATCCGGTCAATCATGGCCGGCGGAGCAAAATCTTTAGGGGTAACACGCACCATGGTCTGGCTCATCGCTTGTTCCCCTTTGGCACAATGTCCGGCACCGGGTTTACCGGCGTAGTCACAGCGGGCGAAATTATAGAAGTATCCGGAATGGTGATTCCTTTTTCTGCCGGCTTGTTCAGCTGGTCTCGATCTGCAGCCGCAACGTCGGCTTCAGTCGCGTTCTGGCTTAACTGCAGCGCACGAATATATGCGGCAATGGCCCAGCGATCAGAGGGCTTTATCTGGGCAGCGTAGTCCGGCATGCCGCCAAAACCATTGCTGATGACATCATAAAACCAGCCGAGCGGCGCGTTTTTGAGCCGCTGTCCGTGGAAGGAAGGTGGACGCTTATAGCCGCGCTGCACAATCATGCCGTTGCCATCACCCAATTGCGAATGGCAGGGCTGGCAATAAATGTTGTAGCGCTCCTGCCCGCGTGCCAGTATCGTCGCGACCGCTTGTTGGTCCGTGCCGCCGGGGAGTTCGTTGCCGTAAACATTGCCGTGCTTGCCGCTGAGGAAATAGCTGTTGGGGTCCAACTGCTCCTTGTCCACGCTCTTGTCTTCCAGTTGCGGGATGGTTCCGGGGACCGGATAACGCGCGGACCTGCGATCGGAATAGAACTCGCTGGAGCGCAAGGGAATAAACTTGGGCTGATTATGCATGTCCTGCCGGCAGCCGGCCAGGGCAGCCATCCCAGCCGCGGCAAACAGCAACCACGCAACGCGGATTTGTGCCGGACGATTAATACGGCACCTCCGTGATTTCTTCAGGCTTGAAGCTCTCCAGCAGCTTCCGCGTGTCGGACGCGCTGAACCGTGGGTCCTGGGATTCAATGCACAGGAAAAAGCGGTCACGGCTGGCGCGCACAAAGTTCGGCGAATTAAATACGGGGTGATACGGCTGCGGAAGTCCGTTCAATGCCAACATGCCAAATACAGCCGCCAGGCAGGCGCCGAGTACCGCGCATTCAAACGTTACGGGAATGAATGCCGGCCAGGAGTGGAACGGCTTACCGCCCACGTTGATTGGATAAGATACTGCCGAAACCCAATATTCAAGCGAATATCCGCCGATCATCCCCAGCATGGCGCCAACCAGCACGATCAGCGCAACCCGATTATGGTGCGCGCCGATGGCTTCCGCGGCTTCCTCCAGCGGATACGGAGTGTACGCATCCATTTTGCGATAGCCGGCAGCATAAGCGCCCTTGGCCGCTTCCACCAGTTCCGTAGGCGTTTCAAATTCCGCCATTAGTCCGTAAATAGGTCCAGCTGTCATTCTTTCACCTTCGCCTGCGGAATCAGATGCCGCATTTCAAAGATGGAAATGGCCGGCATCAGCCGGATAAAGATAAAGAAGAGCAAAGTAAAGAACCCCATGGTTCCGACAAAAATCATCATGTCCCACTTGGTAAACCAGTACATGCCCCACGAACTGGGAATATAGTCGCGCTGAAGGCTCATGACGACGATAACGAACCGCTCAAGCCACATACCGGTATTCACCACACAGGAAACCAGGAACAGCCTCCACGGTGTTGAACGCACGCTGTTGAACCACAGCGATTGCGGTATGAGGATATTGCAGAGGATGAGCATGTAGTAATAGTGCGAGTATGGCCCGTGCAGCCGGTTATTCACCATGGCTAGTTCGTATTTATCGTGGCTGTACCAGCCGATAAACATTTCCATGGCGTAGGAATAAGCCACAATCTGGCCTGTCGCCAACATCAGTTTTCCGCAGTTCTGAAGATGGCGCAGTGTAATGAAATCCTGCATGCCATAGAGATAGCGGAATGGGATTGCCAGCATCAGCACCATGGCAAATCCGGAATAAATTGCACCCGCCACGAAGTACGGAGGGAAGAACGTGGTGTGCCAGCCAGGCACGATCGAGACCGCGAAATCGAGAGACACCACGCTATGCACCGAGAGTACGAGCGGGGTGCAGAGGCCGGCCAGAAGCATATAGGCCGTCTCATAGCGGTTCCAGTGTTTGGCCGAGCCACGCCAGCCCATGGCCAACATGCCATAAATACGCCGGACAACCAGAGTCTTGGCGGAATCGCGCAGCGTCGCAAAGTCGGGAATAAGCCCAATGCCCCAGAACAGGAACGATGCCGTGAAATAAGTTGAGACGGCGAACACGTCCCAGATCAGCGGGCTGCGAAATTGCGGCCAGACGCCCATGGTGAGCGGAATTGGGAACAGCCAGTAAGCTGCCAGCCAGGGACGTCCTGTGTGAATCAGGGGAAAGAGGCCGGCCTGCATAACGGCAAAAATCGTCATGGCCTCGGCAAAACGGTTAATCGAGGTCCTCCACGTCTGCTTGAACAGCAGCAGAATGGCGGAGATCAGTGTGCCTGCGTGGCCGATACCGATCCACCACACAAAGTTCACGATGGCGAAGCCCCATCCGATGGGGATGGTGATGCCCCAGATTCCCACGCCTTTGACCAGCAGGTAGCCAATGGCGGTTTGCAGCATGCCGAAGAGCGCCAGGGATAGAGTCACGATCAAAACCCAGAACACGGGCGTGTGCTTGGTGAGCACAATGCCGGCAATGCGGTCCGTAATAGTGCCGAGGGTCTGGCCCGGGCCGATGATCGGCGGCCTTACACCCTTAGGCGGCAGAATGTCTGGTGCTGCCATCTGTTATGCCTTCTCCGTGCCAGACGCTAGTTTAGGATTGGGGTTTCGCACCGCCGCTATATAAGTGGTGCGCGGACGCGTATTCAATTCCGCCAGAAGCTGGTAATTTCTCGGACTGCTCTTGATTTTCGATACCATGCTGCTCTTGTTATTGATGTCGCCGAAAATGATTGCCTCAGTGGGACAGACCTGCTGGCAGGCCGTCTTGATTTCGCCGTCCCTGACTTCACGGTCTTCTTTTTCTGAAGCGATGCGGGCCTCGGTGATTCGCTGCACGCAGTAGGTGCATTTTTCCATTACGCCACGGCTGCGAACGGTAACGTCAGGGTTGCGGCCCAGCTTAAGGCTTGGAGTGTCGTAATCGGCAAACAGGAAAAAGTTGAACCGCCGGACTTTATACGGACAGTTATTGGAGCAATACCGCGTGCCCACGCAGCGGTTATAAACCATGTCATTCAGGCCTTCAGTGGAGTGCGTGGTGGCGCCTACCGGACAAACCGGTTCGCAAGGCGCGTCTTCGCACTGCATACACGGCACCGGCTGGAAATAAACGCTGGGGTTCGCCGGATCGCCTTCGTAGTAAGAATCGATGCGTATCCACTGCATTTCGCGGCCACGCTGCACCTGCTCCTTACCCACCACGGAGATGTTGTTCTCCGCCTGGCAGGCTACCGCACAAGCCTGGCAGCCGACGCACGAATTCAGGTCGATGGACATGCCCCAGGCATACTTCCGGTAAAATTCTTCATGGGTCTTGAAGTTGGGATAGAGCGATTCCTGCTTGTTGCCTTTGTCCTGCGGCTCTTCTTCAGGATTCTCATGGGCGAAGTTCTTGTTCTTGACAAACTCTTCCAGGTTCGTGACCTTCACCGGCTCGCGCTCGTCCATGCTGAAGTGGCCCTGCGTAACTGCGATGTCCCAGAAGCGGTTCGTGACGTTGATTTTCGCGCCGCTGGCGATGTACTGCGTATTGCTGGAACGAACTTTGTAAGCGTTGTAACCCGTTCCAGTCCCTACGCGGCCGGTCCTGGATTGGCCATAGCCCAGGAAAAGCGTAACTGCATTGTCAGGATGTCCCGGCTGCGGCCAGTAAGGAGCTTCCACTTTCCGGCCATCCGGAAAAACAATTTCAATAATCCTTTGCGCGTCCGACTGGTGATCGTTATCGTCTTTCAGTTGATTCAGCCGCCAAGCGGTGGCCATGGCCGGACTGATCATTGCGACGTTGTCCCATGTGTTGCGGCTCAACGGCTTGGGCGTTTCCTGCAACCATGCGTTATTGATGAACATGCCATCGTAGATAGTAGGATCGGGACGGAACGAGACTTCAATTCCATTGGCAGCAGACGCCGGAGCCGGCAAGGATCCTAATTTGGCGCTGACCTGTTTCGCGGGTGAAGCAGTGTTGGCGACAAAGCCGTCATGGACTGAAGTCCGCCAGAAAGTTTCGAAGTCGCCCGTGGGATGCTGCGATTTCCAGTACGTCTGTACCAGATCATGTGAACCGGTGCCCGCCTGGTCGGTAAACATCGCCAGGGCTTCATGGCCGTTTTTGCCGTCATAAAGCGGCATAATCATGGGCTGGATCACGCTTGCGGTGCCGTCATAGGACCGGGCATCGCTCCAGGCTTCCAGATAGTGCGCCTCCGGCACATGCCAGTGCATGTGATCCGTCGTCTCATTCTTGTAATTCGAAAATTGTATGCGCAGCTTGACCTTGTCCACGGCGCCCACAAAGTCGAGATCGACCGGCGCGTTATATACGGGGTTGCCGCCGATAATCACCAATGTATCGACCTTGCCGGCGTTCATATCAGCAATCAGTTCCTGAATGGATTGCCCATGCTCTACCGCATCGACTTCAACCGGATCGATGTACGAAACCGTCTGGCCAACATTGCCCAGCGCGCCGTTCATGGCTTGCGCCAGCGCATAGACCGCAGGCGACTGGAATTCTCCAGGAACCACGAGGCATTTGCCTTTGTGGTCCATCAGGTCGGCGGCGACGGCATCCACGAACTTTTGCTGATCAGCTGTGAGATTTCCAGCCGCTCCGCCTACACCGACTTTCGCGGCGAGCGCACGCGTAACATTTTCAACCTCAGAGGGACGCAGCACCAGGCGATGGTCGGCTTTGGCGCCTGTAGTGGAAGGCGCGCTTTCTGCCACGTACAGGCGGTTCATCTGGTCGCCATTTTCCAGCTTGCGCCCGCGCATGAAGTCGCGCGAATAGCGGACAAAGCCCGGGAACCACTCTCCGGAGAGGAAATCTGCGTCGAGCGAGACCACAACCGCGGCATTTTCAAACTTATAAATCGGATCGTAATAGCCGCCGAAGGCGAGTTTGGAACCGGCACGCATATTGTCGCGATTGACCGGGTCCCAGCGATGCCACTTCGACTGCGGAAAGGCCTGCTGAACAGCTTTCATCTGCCAGCCAAAGGTCGGCGAAGTGATAGCGCCGGTAAGGAATCGCAATCCCGCACCCTGCCTGGCCTTGAGACCGTCTTTATCGTTGATCCTGCCGTTGACCGCCATGGCAAAATCACCCCATGAACGCAGTTCGCCCATATAGGTCAGCGTGGTGGAGCGGTCAGGATCATAAAGATTCAGGATTGATGCCTGGGCAAACAGGTCAGTCGCGCCCATGCTGGCGGCATGCGCCGGATTGCCTTCAATCTTGGTGGGACGATACTCGTGTGTTTCTACCAGCAATGGCAGAGCGTGGCCGTGGAACGGCATGGCCGTGGCATAGAAAATCGGCTTGCCGGGAATAAGTTCTTCCGGCTGACGAACATAAGGCAGGATCTGCTCGAGCGGTTGCCGCGTGCAGCCGGCCAATCCAGCCAGAGCCATGGACGCTCCGGCCAGCTTGAGGAAGCCGCGCCGCGAGACGGGATCGACCCACTCTGATGCCTGGCGAGGAAATTCGCGCTCCAGCAGTTCGCCAAAAGCTTCCTGGTCCGCAAGCTCTTCCAATGTACGCCAGTACTTTGGCCCTTTGGCGTCAGCCAGTTTTTTGCGCACGGTTTCCAGCTCCATGCTGGCCGGCTTGATCTCGCTGGCAGAAATCAAGTTGGGATTTATATCGCTTTTATTAGACATTCGTTTCCATTTGTTTCCACCCTATCGGTGGCAGGTGGAGCAACTGGTTATGTCCTGCTCCGTGCGCAGGTGATATTTTTGCCGCAATACTTTACCCAGCTCAAACTGGCTGGTATAGGATTTTCCGTCGATTTCAACCGCGTGCTCGCTGCTGGGCTGCTGATAATGCATATTGAATACCTGCTCCCGGGGCCGCAGGAACTTCTCCGGCTCGCGATGGCAGTTCAGGCACCACTCCATCTGCAGCGTGTTCTCCTCATACATCAGCGGCATCGCATCCACCTGGCCATGGCAGCTGTAACAGCCAATGCCCTTGTTGATGTGAATACTGTGATTAAAGTAAACAAAGTCTGGGAGATCGTGCACGCGCGTCCATTGCAGTGACTGGCCACTGGAGAAGCTATAACGCACCGGAGCCAGCATGGGAGCATCCGTCCATATCTGCGAGTGGCAGTTCATACAAGTCTTGGTGGGAGGAATTCCGGCAAAGCTCGACTCCTCCACCGAGGTGTGGCAATAGCGGCAATCCAGCCCGAGGCCGGCGGCATGGTGCTGATGGCTAAACGGCACCGGTTGCTCCGGCGCGATATGCTGCGCCGTGACATACGGGGAACGCTGGAGCTTTAACAGCGCCGCGCCTACAGCCGAGAGCAGGAGCACAAGTCCCAGAATGCTGGCGCGAGCCAGAGTATTTGCACTGCGGTGAAAGATCTGTGCCATTGAATAAAATTCTTGTCCGTGAACACCGTCGCGAAAGTTTGCTCAAACGCGAACCGGCAAATCTCACATTCATCGGTGATCGAGATCACTGACGAAAACGGATGATTATAAACAAGAGTTGCACATTTCAGCTACCCTTCATCCAACAAATGCAAAAAATATTTTTGTGTTCAGAAAAATTGTTTCTGTTAATCCTCATGTTTTGTATTTTCGTTTTGAACGGTGAAGCTCCTGCTCTTCTATTTAGCGAGATTTTTCCTGGTCTGGTCTGAGTAGCTGGCACAATCCCAGTCCGAGCAGCGCCGGCCGAGACGGATATCGATTTGACGGTCAGTCCTGCGGCGGCTCCGTGCGATCTTTTGGCGCATGCATTTCTTTCAGCGCCTCCAGCTCCGGCAGGACATTCAGGTCTTTGTTCCTGCCCGCAGCCCTTTTCGAACGAATCAGGGAATCGAGAGAAGCCACTCGATACTCGCCGCCGAACAGCGGCATCGAAATCGCATCGAGGGTGACAGCCGGGAACTCTCCCAGACCGGACACGTGACCAAGCAGATCGATATCGCCCAAGTCAGTTGCAAGAGTGAAGTTCATGCCATTGGAAAGCGTTTTCATGTCAAAAACAAAAGGCAGCCCTTCAGGAGCGCCGCGTAGGCGCGGACGATAAGGACTGAGAGCGCGCACCAACCGCTCCATGTTTTCCGGCGTGCGCTCATAACAGATGTCGAGGTCGCGTGTGAGGTAGGCTGAACCATGAAGGGTCGCCGCGTAGCCGCCAATTACGACGAAGTTAACGCCGCGTTGCGAAAGGATCTTGAGAGTAGCCTCAAAATCGATCATTGATCAGGTGAGCCGATCAAGGTGGCCCCCGCCCGCCGCAACTCCTCCGCGAATTGCAATGCGGCTTCCATTTCGCGAACCCGCTCGGCCGGGGTGCGCGTCAAGCTCTCTAAGTTCAGCGTCAGATCCACCCCATAAATCTTGGCAGCTTCCATTTTGCTGCCCCGCGGCGGGTTCTGCACCAACGCATACAGCCGTTCATGTTCTTCGCGGGTCATGGTTCTCTGAATATATTTTACCCCTTTTAGAGCCGCGCCTCTTTTTGAATTTAATGTCAATTTGCCGTCTGGCAGGCGCCATCCCCCGCATTGATACACACCCCTGGTTCGGGACATGCGCGAGAAAAAAATGGCCCCTCAGCTGGAGGAGCCGCTTGGATTTCCTGACCACATTAATTTTACTGAATGACGTTTGAATATCTTGCAACAGCTAGGGAACGATTGTTTTGATGGAAAATCACGCAAGGCCGGCCTGTCCGCCAGCAGCATTGCGGCTGAGCTGCGCTTCCACGTAATAGACGCTGTCAGTGGGATTGAAGGCTTCAGAATCGGCCCAGGTGAAATTAAACTGCGGGTTTCCCGGCGTGTTCCCTTCCTGATAAGAGGCACTGGGAGAAGACTGATTGCTGTCAAACGTCATCAAAGTGGTAACTACCCCGGTGCTGATGTTCAGTTGGTTGAGTGAGAGAAAAACGTGTCCTGTGCCATCATCGAGAAAACGAGCGGCAAAGACGCGGTAACTAATGCCGGAGAGGTCCTGGGCAAGGTCGCGCACGGGCAAGACGTTGTAACGGATGAATGCCACCGAACCGACGGGAGCATCGTTGCGCAACTCCACTCTTCCATTGATGTACTTCACCAGGTTCGTGCTGTTGGGATCTACCGTTCCGGTTGAACCGACCCAGACTTGAGCGTGCGCCCTTGGCATGTTGAAAGCTAAAACCGCCATGATGATCAATCCGAAAACATACTTTCGCAAATAAAAAACAGGCATTTCCTATACCTCAATTCCTTGGATGTTCTGCCCATAAGGGGAACTGGATATGGAACAGATTGCCTTGTGGGTATGCATGCAGAAGGCCAGGGACTTTCAGAGGAGAGCTGCTGCGGGATTGTGGATGAAGGTACTCACGTTGAGCAGAGACATGGCTTTGTTCGGCAATTCGAGGAAAACCTATCGTGGCGAGCAGTACGTGTATTTGTGGCACGTTAGGCACCATCTGGAAGATGTTTCACATCCAAGCTTGCGAGATGTGCATTTCTTGTTGAGGCATGGCCGGCCTTGTTGACGGAACGCTGTATATGTATTCACGCGCACTTCTACCAGCCGCCAAGAGAAAATCCCTGGCTGGAAGCAGTTGAACGCCAGGATTCCGCATATCCTTATCATGATTGGAACGAGCGCATCACCGCCGAATGCTACGCTCCCAATGGCGCTTCGCGCATTCTTGATGAAGCCGGATACATCCGGCAGATAGTAAACAACTACTCCCGCATCAGTTCCAACTTCGGCCCAACCCTGCTCTCGTGGCTGGAAGACAACGCTCCCGAAACTTACGAATCCATCCTTGAATCGGACCAGCAAAGCCAGGAAAGATTTTCCGGACACGGATCGGCGCTGGCCCAAAGTTACAATCACATGATTTTGCCGCTGGCCAACTCGCGCGATAAGACAACCCAGGTAGTCTGGGGCATCCGCGATTTTGAACACCGCTTTGGCCGGACACCGGAAGGCATGTGGCTGGCTGAAACGGCCGTGGACGTGGAGACGCTGGAAAGTCTGGCCGATCAGGGCATTCAATTCACCATCCTGGCGCCGCATCAGGCAGGCAGAGTGCGCAAGATTGGCGGACGCAGTTGGAAGGACGTAAGCGGCGCACGGATTGATCCCACTCGCGCTTATCTGGCCAAGCTTCCTTCAGGGAAAAAAATCACCCTCTTCTTTTATGATGGGCCCATTTCCCGCGCCGTGGCGTTTGAGCAACTGCTGAACAGCGGGGAGGAGTTTGCGAACCGTTTGAAGAGCGGCTTCTCTGACCGTCGCGACTGGCCGCAGGTGATGCACATTGCCACTGACGGCGAGACGTATGGCCATCACCATCGCCATGGCGATATGGCGCTGGCATACGCGCTGGACCGGATTGAGGCTGATCCTTCCATGCGGCTTACCAACTACGGCGAATTCCTGGAAATGTATCCGCCTACGCATGAAGTGCAGATCATTGAAAACACTTCATGGAGCTGTGCGCATGGCGTGGAGCGCTGGCGCAGCGATTGCGGCTGCAATTCCGGACACGCCGGATGGAACCAGCAATGGCGCGGGCCGCTGCGTTCCGCCTTGGACTACCTGCGCGATTGCGTGGCTGAATTGTTTGCGAGCAAAGCCGGCCAGGTGTTGCACGATCCCTGGGCCGCCCGCAATGACTATATAGATGTAGTGCTGGACCGCTCGCCGGATTCACTGTGGCTGTTCTTCGAAAGGCACTCCAGCCATCAGCTAAAGCCTTCAGAGACCGTGGACGCTCTTAAACTGCTGGAAATGCAGCGGCACGCCATGCTTATGTACACCAGTTGCGGCTGGTTTTTTGATGAGCTAAGCGGCATTGAAACCATGCAGGTCTTGCAGTACGCGGGTCGCGTGATCCAGTTGGCGCGTGAGACCGGCAATGTGGACCCCGAACCGGAATTTCTGCGGCGGCTTGCTTTTGCCCAAAGCAATTTGCCTCAGTTGGGCAACGGCGCATCGATCTACAAGCGCTGGGTGGCGCCGGCATTTGTGGATCTATGCAAAGTGGGCGCGCATTTTGCCATCAGTTCAATGTTCAATGGCGATCACATTGTCCCGCAGTACTGCTATTCGATCAAAAGCGTGGACTATCGCCACGCCGAAGCTGGGATGGCGCGGCTGGCGCTGGGAATTTCTCGCGTAACGTCGCGGATTACACGTGAATCGCGCGACTTGAGGTTTGCCGCGGTGTATCTGGGCGATCAAGTGCTGCACGCAGGCGTGGGCGAGCTGGGCGAGAGAGAGGATTACGACATGCTGGCGGCCGAAAGCATGGCAGCCTTTTCCACCGGTGATTTTGGCGAACTGCTGCGCCTGCTGGACGATCACTTTGACGGCATGCCCTACTCATTCCAGGCCCTGTTTAAAGACGAACAAAAGAGGATTCTGGATATTGTTCTTTCCCGCACGCTGGCGGATGCCGAAGCCAGCTACCATGAGATTTACGAAAAGCATGGATCTCTGATGCGCTTCCTGAAGGAAATGGGCCAGCCGGTTCCGGAGGTTTTGCGCTTTACCGCCGAATTTGTCCTCAACAACGATCTTAAACACACCTTTGAAACCGATCCGGTGGATTTTGTCCGGATTGCCATGCTCATGGAAATGGTGAAGCGCGAAGGCGTGCAGGTGGATGAAGCCGGTGCCCGGTATGCCGCCGGCAACAGCCTGACGCGGATCTTGCGGCGCTTGCAGCAAAACCCCCTAGACAGTGAAACCCTGGAACGGGCCAACGTGCTGACCAGCCTTTATCCCATGATGCCCTTCTCAGTGGATTGCTGGCACGCACAGAACATTTATTACTCCATTCTGGATAAAGTCTTCCCCCAGATCGCCCGCAGAGACGATGCGGCATCACGCCTGTGGCAGGAACGTTTTCTTGCACTGGGAAAAAAACTCAGGATCAGCGTTCCCGAGCTTGCGCCGGAAACCGCTTTTCAGATTGCAAGCTGAACAACCGGATAAGGACAAAGCAATGAAAAATCGCACAAAAGCTATTATTGGCGGCGCGGCTGCAGGTACGCTCATGGCGGGCGCCGCGGCAGGCATAGGAGCAGTACTGGCGGCCCGGAGTGGACTGAGGCGGTTGCGCGAGCATCGCCTGCGTGAGTTGCGCGGGCAAACGGTGCTGATTACCGGCGGTTCGCGCGGACTTGGGCTGGCGCTGGCGGAAGAGTTTGCGCAATTTGGGGCCAAGGTCGCAATCTGCGCCCGCGACGAGCACGAGCTGGCGCGCGCACGACAGCAGTTGGAAGATCTGGGCGCTGTGGTCTGCGCCGTCCCCTGTGACGTGACTAAGCCTGAAGAAGTGGACAATCTGATCAGCTCGGTAAGCCGCCACATGGGCGGGATTGACGTGCTGGTCAACAATGCCGGCGTAATTTCCGTGGGGCCGATCCTTTCACAAGAGCTGAAAGATTTTCAGGAAGCAATGGAAGTGATGTTCTGGGGAACGGTCCATCCCACGCTGGCGCTGCTGCCGCAGATGCTGGCGCGAGGAACGGGAAAGATCGTGAACATTGCTTCAATCGGTGGCAAGGTGAGCGTACCGCACCTTATTCCTTATGGCTGCGCCAAATTTGCGACGGTTGGTTTTTCTGAGGGACTGCACGCAGAGCTGAAGCGGTTTGGAATTCATGTTCTCACGGTCATTCCCGGACTCATGCGGACGGGCTCGCACCTGAACGCGCAATTCAAAGGCAACCATGAAGCTGAGTTTGGCTGGTTCGCCGTGAGCGGAACGAACCCACTCGCTTCGATATCGGCACGGCGCGCGGCGGAAAAAATTGTGAATGCCACGTGCGCGACTAGGACGGAGTTGGTGATCAGCTGGCAGGCAAAGCTGCTGGCGGGAGTCCATGGAGTTGCGCCGGGGCTTACGCAAGAAGTGTTGGCGCATGTGAATCGGCTATTGCCCGATGCCTCCGGAGCCACAGAGAAAAAGGCCGGGCATGAAAGTCATTCGGCGGTGACGCGATCACCATTGACGGCACTGGGCAAGCGGGCGGCGCGTCGTTATAACCAGGTGGAGAAACCAGCGTAGATTTTTTCCCGAGCTACGCGAGGGAACCCTACGCCCACAAGGTTTCTCGGTTGAGCAGTACCTGAAATTTCTGGCGCCAATAGGGTTCCCTCACCCGCGCGTTAACTGTTCCGAGTAATGGGCAAGCTTCACGGGCGGGTTCGGGATTTCAGAAAGAGCCATCTGCAATATTTCAGCGATATGTAGGGCTTTGCGCCCAGTGAGTCCCTCAATCTGCTGGTAGCAACTGAAGCCATTGGTGATAATGAGCGTGTCCGCGGCGGCGGTGCGCACCGCGGGCAGCAAGACGCGTTCACCGATTTTGACGGAGACATCGTATTTCTCGGCTTCAAAGCCAAACGATCCTGCCATGCCGCAACAGCCGGAATCGAGCACATGGAAATCCAGGCCGGTTCGCTTCAGCAATTCAGATTCAGAATCGAACTTAAGCACCGACTTGTGGTGGCAATGCGCATGCACTATGGCTTTGCGCTTTAGCTGGGGCGGTCGATAGTCAGCCTGGTTGATCAGAAATTCACTTAGCAGGTAGGTCTGGCTTTTGAGCCTCTGCGCTTCAGGATTGTTGCCCAGCAGGTTGGTCATCTCGTCGCGAAAGACGGAAACGCAACTCGGTTCAATTCCGACAACCGGCGTGCCCGCTTCGATATCGCTGCGCAACGCAGCCAATGTCTGTTGCAGCGTGGCTTTCGCCTGATCGAGCATGCCAAAGTCATAGAGCGGACGTCCACAACAGAGAGATTGTTGCGGAATTTTCACCTGATATCCGGCATGTTCCAGGACTTCAACCGCTGCCTTGGCGATCTCAGGATGGAAATTGTTGCTGAAAGTATCCGGCCAGAGAATGACCGGCGGACGACCGGCGTTGCGCAGCGG
>JBARNL010000293.1:0-6175 GCA_049802955.1 Candidatus Angelobacter sp. | reverse complement strand
ACAATCCATGTTTCCCTGGATGCGATCGGCCCAAGCAAATTCACCGTTTTCCGCCGACCCTGCGCCGTTCCTTATCATCGGCGCCATCGGCGGCATGGTGTTTTCTCTGGTATTGATGTACTTCCTTATCGCCGCAAAAACTGCCTTTGATAGGGCAGGACACGAGCGGGCAGGATGAGACTGTTGCGAGTGAACAGCCGAGATACCTCAGACTTTTAGCCAGGGCACGTCCCTGACACTTTTAGATTGCAGACGTTCCCTATCCCCCGAAAAGGAAGCCTGCCCGGGAGAGGAGTTCCATTTTTGGAACCCTCTCCACTTAAAATAGGGCGAGCGCAGCTAAGGAGAAAATTCATTAGGGCGACAATGCTGAGATCAGTTTTGCAGGCCTTTCATCTCAAGTTTGCGTTTTCGCCGGTCTTAGTTGTGGAGGCAATATGAGGTGATTTTGCGCTTTGACCTTCCAGATATTTGACCAGAGCTTCAGTATCCTCCGGCCCCAGACGAGTGTTCGGCATCCGTATTTCCTTGTATTGCTTAAAGAGCGCCGTTGCCAGCGGATCTTTTTCCGTTAGCATCACATCCGGCTTCTGGATGAAGCGCAAGAGCCATGTGCGGTCACGCACGCTGGTTACACCTTGCAGGTCGGGGCCAATCTTTACGCCATTGCCGATGGTATGGCAGGCGGCGCAACGGGTCGCAAAAAGATATTGTCCGCGGTCTGCCACGTTGAGCGGGGCCGCTTGCGCATAGCTTTTTGGAGGTTCAGTCTTGTGGGGGCCCCAGCCATCAAGCAAAGTGGTGATATTGGTGGCGAGAAAACGCGCATTGTCAGTAGCGGCATTGCGCAGCCACTGGCCGGTGGGTTCATTGCCGATCATCAAGTCCACCGCATGGCCATCACGGTTTAATTGCGGATCGTAATAGAGACCGAGTTTATGGGCGACAAGATCAATATCGGATTTGGTTCCAGTCAGAAAAAGCCAGCCGGGGCCGACATGAAATTTGTCCGCATAGGCTTTAAGGACAGCTGGAGTGTCATGCTCCGGGTCAATGCTGATGGAGTAAAAGAAAACGTCTTTGCCCACCCGATCACCCAGCATGTGCTGTACCTGGAGGAGATGCGCGGTTTCCAGTGGACATGAATCCTGGCACTGCGTGTAGAAGACACTCACGACGACCGTCTTGCCCTTCAGCAGGTCGTCATAAAGATGCACCGTCTTACCGTCCTGTGTGGTGAGCGGAACATTGGGAAAATAGTTCGCACCCCAGCGCGTGTTGGCTGAAGCAACGCGCACCCAGGCGAGAGCAAATAAGAGAATAACGGCAATTGAGGTAACCACAAGTGAATCTATCCGTCGCATGATGAATTTCCTTTTCGTTGACATTGCATTTTATTGAGGGCCGGCGGAGAACGAATTACCGCCGGCCCTCACCTTCGCCAAGGAGGGAGACGCCTTTTAGAAGGCTGTTGGAAGAATGTCGTCCGGGTCCTCAAAGGTTACGCCTTGCGGCTTGGGAATTGGTGTTGGCAGCGCTTTCAGGAACGCGCCGCCGGCATTATCAATCTCCCAGCGCAAGAGCATGGCATTGTCTTCATGCACAGTGTTATGGCAGTGTTCCATGAACATGCCGCCGAAATCGCGGAACTGCATGGTCAAGGTAACGCTGCCGCCCGGACGCAACCGATAAACGTCTTTGCGGCCCTTCTCCCATGCTGGAACATTTGAAGCACTGCCGTTCCGCGCCAGAATCTGGCCCTCTTCAAAATGGATGTGGATTGGGTGGTCCCAGCCACCGCCTCCATTTTTCAAGGTCCAGATCTCGCGAGTACCGAACTTAGGCGCAGCGGAGATGCGGCCATAGTCCGCGTTCAGCGTGGCACCCTGGTTATCCGTCTTAATGCCCCATGGCCCGAAGAACGTAGACACTGGATCGTTGGTTGTCTGATTTCCGCCGCTGCCGAACTCGAAAACCCGTTCCCGCGTGACCGGGATACTCGAGAGGTCGGGGTTCGGAATCATTGTGGCCGGCACCTGGCTCACGTCCGGCGTTGCCGGGTTCCGCACGATACGGAACTCAAGGAATTTCCCGACACAAGGATCAGCGGATTGCCCCGATAATGCCTGAGCAATCGAGAGATCATCGGCGGGCTTCTTTCCATCCTGATGCTCGCACAAGTTCACCATCCAGACTTTGTCCCCAATGTTGTAACGGGAGAAGTCAATGACGATGTCATAGCGCTCGGCGATTCCCTGCTCGTCAAGCTGAGAGAGGACCACGGGGCTGGGCATCAGGTTCCCATCATTGGCGATGAAGATCATCGGCGAACCGTCACTCAACGCTACTTTGAAGAAGCGAGAAACAGCGCCGTTGAGGATGCGGAAGCGATACTTGCGACGCTCTACTTCAAAGTACGGCTTATAAAGCAGGTTCACAGTCATGGCATCGCCCAGGAACCCGTCAAAGTCGAAAATATCGAAGTACAGTTGCCCATCCTGGTCCCATGCCTTGTCAGCCAGCATCAGGTTGATGTCGTATTCCTGGTTGCCCCACGATTTTGCCGTCCCGCTGGGCAGACGCAGATTTACACCGTCATTCAACTCCTCATTACCGCGATCAAGCGCGCTGTAGATGTTGAACATCCCAGCCATGCCCTTGTACACGTTCTGCGAAGTGAAGCTGAACATGTGGTCGTGGAACCAGTGCGTGCTCATGGTCTCGTGCCAGTCGCCAGCGATCTTGTTGATACCGCCGTTGTCAGCCGGACCTCCCGCTCTGGGATCGGTAGCATCAGTATTCACGCTGTTGCGGCCGGCCAGAACGATGGGATAGTGATAATCGTAGAACTGGTTGGGGAAGAAATAGGCGCCGGTAAAGCCGTCATTTTCCGCTCCATGGTGGCCGTTGTGCTCGTGCGTGGAGATGCTGATGCGTCCGAAGCCGCCATTGGCGGTGAAATCCGGCGGGAGTTTGTTGCTCAAGCGGAAGAGCACCGCATCGCCACCGTACCGCACCTGCATTAGCTTGGGAGGAAACGTGCCGTTATAAGTCCAGAAGATTAGCGGCCCCTGGTCCGGCAGATTGGGGTGAAAGCGTGGATTGACGGGCGCTGCCGGATCAATGCCGGAGTTGAAATTGGAGGCAACGCCGGGATTGTAAACGGTGTTGACCTTGGCCCCTTCCATGGTGGTGGGAATAGCCACTTGAGGCGGAAGTAGATTGAACTGCTGATGCGCCCAGATAGGTCCGGGAGGACGTCCTTCAATGGGTCCCATCCCGCCACCCAAGCTGTCGGGGACCGCTTGCTGCGTCTGGTTGGATTCAGCCTGCGGCGCCGGATTGAGAGACGAAACGGGGAGCCGTGGCAGCACGTCAAAACGCAGCATGGGTTGCGTAAATGGCAGGACGCCGAACAGCGGGCTGCGTGGCGCGCCGGTCGGGATGTTGCTGCCGCCGTCCGCATAAGCGCTGGTAACGAAGGGGTTGAGTCCATGAATCGGAGCTAAAAGGCCGCCGGAGGTAATGATTCCCCATTTAATGAGATCACGGCGTGAAACTTTGCCGTGAGAGTATGCGCGCACAATTTCTGCGCGGTTTTTGCGCGCGTTTTCCGCTTCTTTCTGACGCGCTTTAGACACTTTTTCAGGTAGATAAATAAAGCTCATGGTTTGCGCTCCTAAAGTCGTTCAATGAAATACAAGTCGAACAGGGCCCGCCGTGAGAAAAGCCCGCTTGCTACGGGTGCGCGCTTCTGCCATGGCCAACAATATCGCAATGGGATATATATGAAGAAAAAAAACAATATCCTATTGCGATATTGAATCGAGGAGCAGCATACTACCGCCATTGCGGCGAGTCAATTACATTAGGAAATCTTAAAAATCTCAGGTCCCTGAGTTAGGCCGGCTGGGCGGCTATTCCCAACACGATAAAATGGTTAGATTTCTTAAGTGCTCGCTGGGCACACTTCTGGAAAATACGGTTGGAAAGTTCTTCAACACATGCAAAATAAAAATCGCGTTAGCGGCAAGGACCAAGCCAAAAACCTGAGCCGGACAGAGTACAAGGCGCTGGCGGAATTTCGTTATCAGATACGCAGATACCTGCGTTACATGGAAGAAAAAGCGCGGGCCAGGGGCTATAACCCGCAGCAATACCAGCTTCTTCTGGCCGTTGAAGGCCTGCCGGAACACCAAATACCCACCATCAAGACCGTGGCAGAACGGATGCAATTGAACCACAACACCACTGTGGGATTGGTGGATCGTTGTGAAAAGCGCGGTTTCCTTCGCCGTGAGCGTGCCGGGGTTGACCGGCGTCTGGTCACTTTGGTCCTTACGCCGGCCGGAAAAAGGATGATGCAGGAGCAAGCCAGCGCTTCCCGCGCGGAGCTGCAAGAAATCGGTCCCGTTCTTTTTTCCTCGCTACGGCAGTTGATGTCGAGTCGTCCACCAGGCCGGGAACGGGACTGCCGGTGAGAACGCTCACTGCCCGTTATATTGGTTCCCGATCTTGGCTGCTCTCGTGCCCGTTCCATAGCTTGCCTTGAGCGACCGAGCCAAACCGAAGGGCGAATGCCTCCGTGTCAGGTCTTGGCTTCCGCGACGGCAAGTCTCAACATCGCGCAGCAGAAAGAGGCCGCATGGATGGACCGATCAGCGCGTCTTACACACCGCTAACTCATGAAATGTTCAATTTCGGCATGGGTACGGGATTGTCCCTGATGAGACTCGCCCGCCCATGGTTGAAGGTCCGGAAGTGAGCCAGGTAGGGTTAGGCTACGAGCATCGGCGCGCCACGGCTTTCCAGCACGTCAATTCGCTTACGATACTCCTGGGTTATCCGTCGACTGTCGCAAAAAGGCTCTTAGTCTAAGACTTCAAAGCCTTCCAATTTTTTTGACAGTTGCTTTGGGGGAAGCAGTTGTTGAAGCATAAGCTCAGAAAGCAGAACGGGTCAATGAAAATTTGAAAATTCTAATCTTAGTACTTCAATTCTTGCAGGGCCATCACAGTTCAAGAATCATCGAGAGAGCATTCAGCTTCAATGGGGCTACGCAACCGCGAATTTGTCTGGGTAGGCGATGGGCAAGATGGCGCTGCCGGACGCCGTCATCAGCGACGTAATCATGCCGGGGCATGGACGGGGGTCGCAACCACCAAAGCCATCATGAAAGTGCTTCCCAAATGCCGCATCATTCTCTTCTCCGGACAGGCAGCCAGCGTTGACCTCCTGGCCAAAGCCCGTGCGGAAAGCTATATTTTTGAAGTGCTGCCCAAACCCATCAACCCTGACAAGCTGCTGGAAAAGCTCAAGAACTAGGCGGCCGATTCTTCCGCTTTTCTGTGCTCTGCCCTGATGTTTGGGGAACCGTCATCGCTGTATGCATTCATAGCGGCGTGCGCAGGAGGGATGAGCGCAGCGCGATCATTGTTTACTGGAAGAACGCGAAATATAACTGATATAAGCCACCAATGCTTTGAGATCGCCATCGGTAACGGATATTGGGGGCATTCCGCCTTGCTGCATTGGGTTTGTAGGATGTCGAAGCATTTTTGTCAGTACTTCAGGAGGTAGACTCCCGCCAGGTCCGGCCAGTGCAGTTGCGGCGGATGTCCCTCCGGCGCCTTTGGCGCCATGACAGCTTCCGCAGTTGTGAGCCTCGAAGATTGCCTTCCCTTCCGTCTCCAAGGTATTCGCCGGCAGCGGTGGTGCCGTCGTCACAGCCGCTGAAACTGGTGGAACCGGGGCCACTCCGCGTTCTGCTGGGGAGGCGACTGTCGCCAGAGCAGTTGGCGGCGTACTCAGGCTCCGGATATATGTCACAAGAGCATTCATGCTCTCTTCATTCAAGTCCACCGGTGGCATAGCCCCGGCAAGCATCTTCGGGTTTGGGTGTTGCAACAGCTTGACCATTTCAGCCGGTTGCATACGTTGTGAGGCGCTGGCCAATCCCGGAGCCAGTTTGGTACCCGCGGCATCGGGTCCGTGACAAGCTGCGCATCCGTGCGCATCGAAAATACCTTTCCCTGGCAGTGCGTGCGGAATTCCCGGTTGCGCTGGTGCGGTTCTCGCTGCGGCAACCTGCGCCCGGGATTCGGGTTGTGTGGTGGAAGGCGCCGGATTCGTAGGCGCTTCCTGACTTGGAGTGACTGCCGCAACTGCCTGGGAG
>JBARNL010000292.1:0-5723 GCA_049802955.1 Candidatus Angelobacter sp. | reverse complement strand
AAACTAATGGCACGGTAACAATCTGGGCCGCAGTATTGGCTTTGCCAATCCATGTCGGACGAAACACCTTCATAGTGCCGGTGGCATAGAGCAGAGTGCAGATAATCAGGATGATGATGTCGCGGCTGAAGACCATGATGGTAACCGGCCAGCGGATAATATGGGCGATTGAGAGCATCAGAAACATCGTGCTCAGCAACAGCTTGTCGGCAATGGGATCCAGGTATTGGCCTAGCGTGGTTTTTTGTTTCAACAGGCGCGCCAGCAGGCCGTCCAGAAGGTCCGTGATTCCCGCCACCACAAATATCCCCAGCGCCCATGCATATTTCTGCTGCTGGATGGCCACCACGACGAACGGTACAAAGATCAACCGCAGCAGCGTGAGCAAATTTGGCGCGGACTTCAGTTGGCGCAGCATCACTGCGGGTCCTGAAAGAATTTATTCACGTCGAACCCGGTCTTCGCCGTAAACTGATCGGCCAGTGACGGCAATCCGCCATTGCGGGCATCAACTTCCATTCGTTGCACGCGATGCATAGGGAAGAAAACGGTGCTGGCCGTGGTGGCTTCGCCTGCCTTCACCATCTGCATAAAATCGTCGAACGACTGTAAATCCACGCCGCGCAAGCTTGCCCCCGCGGGCGTCAAGGCCAATAACATGCCCCAGAATTTTTCTCGCGGATTTTGCAGTGTTACCAGAACGAGCTGTCCGGAGTTCATCGTGTTTGCGCGCCTCTTCTGGCTCTTGGAGGTATTTTTGAAAGAGCATCAAGGTTATCACGCAATTCGAAACAGGCCGGTTACGGCGCGCTAAGTTCTTAAAACAGCGGCTTCCATCGTACTGCCTGCCGCAAGGGCCTTAACGCACTGTTCTGCCATTCTTGCGGCGCCGGCAATATTTGGGTGTCCCACAGCCGAAAGCAATATCTGGCTTTTCTGTAAATCGCCTGCTCCAACCAATTCATACGCCACGCGCCGTTCAGGCACGGCCTCATCCGGCGCTCTGTTCGGATCATTCGTCTCGCATTCCCATAATAATGACTGTGGCGCATACGCCGCGTTCGCTTCTTCCATGCCGGAATCCACAAAGACGGCCCGCCTGGCTCCTGCCTCGCGATTCACGTGCGCCACCGCGCTGCGAAAAAGGCCGGTAGAAAGTTTCCAGAATCGCAGGCAATGCTCCACCAATTGATTGCGGAAAAGATCGGCATCAAAGAGCGGCGCAAACTTTACTCCATGAACCAGTGAATATAGGCTTTCCACGCCTTCCGCGCGGCTCAGGTGGCTCAACGCGGGATAGTATCCCAGAACCAGCGTCTTGGCGTTCGGAAATTTCTGGATTGCCAGTTGCAGGATTGCCAGCAGGTCTCGCCCGCAATAATTTCGAATGTGCAGTTCAAGCTCGTACTGCGGGATCATGGGATTGAAAACTCGCTGGATCTCCACGTCGTTGATGCCGCCGTTCATCAGCACCCATTCCACGCTCACGGGATCGCCGTTGAACTCCTGTAGCTGTTGCAGGATCGTCGGAAAGAAACAAGGGATCTCGGCCGACGGCATGGTGACGGTATATGAATCGCGGATGCCGATCTTTGCGCCGGAATGGGCCAGCATCGTCATCTCAGCCCCTAAATGCTGTGCCAGAATGCTCGCGGTCTTATGCTCATGCGCCAGTCCTTGGCCCCAAACCACTGAGTCGCCGATTACAAGAAGTGTGCTCATGCCGTCGAGCCAGTCTACCAAGGTTCTTGCAACCAGCGACGCCGGGTTTTTCCGGGGATTTGGCCGAACTCTCGCCCGGAAGTGTTAGAATAAATGACGCCATCCTGTATCTCTAGGCCCGTAGCTCAGTTGGTTAGAGCGCTTCCTTGACACGGAAGAGGTCGATGGTTCGAGTCCATTCGGGCCTACCAACTTATCTCTTATCTAAATCTGCTGGGTCGGAATGGGCAGTCCCGGGGCGATTTTTCGCCACTCGTAAATCCTGAGAATATCGAACCTTCGGATATTGCACAATGTGTCCCGCAACGGCTAGGACGCAGTGTAGTTGTTTGAGGCTGATTCGTTAGCTTTAATTAGACTCGAAAATTACATTGCTGATGTTAGAGAGGTGAGCAGTATCATACCGGGATGCCTAAGCTTGAGATACATGATGCGAAAAAAGAAGAAGTGTACAGAGATATCATCCGAATCCCGGAAGATGATCGGCGCGATACACATGGCAAAGTTATCGATGAGGGACGGATATGTTGCATTATAGTCGGAGAGAAAAGCGCGCTTCTCATAGTCAGGGGGGTTGCGAGTGCGGAGTTTTCTGGTCATGTTCATGGCGGTTGTATTCACATGGATGACGTGACCCGCAAGCGTCTTTCTTTAGAAGAAAGCCGAATTAAGCAGGCAGAATTTAAAATAACGCCAGTCGGCATCTTTGGTGAGTTTCGTTGGGCATGGTCTGCAACAGAAATTGGGTATCGAATTTCATCCCGGCTCGCGCTGCTGGGCCTTGTCCTCGGACTAATTGCACTGGCGCTGGCTTTGCCGGAAGCATTTAATTGGATTTGCTCCTCAATCAAGTAAATGAGGGCACTGGCCACGCAATGAGTCTATCGCTTCGCATCGCAGAAGCGAAGTAAGGCAAAAATCTCCCTGACGCAACGCAATAAGGAGGGCCATGCCTCGAAGGCACTGGCAGGTTAACAAGCACACTGGATCTCTGTATGAGTATCCATACAGGAGCCTGACTCAACTCAATGAAGATTCTGTTGCCAAATACTGCAGTTCTCTGCGACGGCGGTTTGGTGCGAACAGGAAAACACCGGAAGCCGCGGAGCAGTGGATCGCCCGCACCTACATATCATTAAAATATCTCCTGGCGGCTTCCGTTATGCTCACGTCGGCAGAATTTGCGGCAACCCGTAATTTGAGGATTGTTGAACCTTATTTGCTTTATTACTCCCTGTTCAATTCATCTCGGGCACTCTGTTTGATGATCCCAGAACTCCAGTGGAAAGGCGGGGCCGTGATTGAGTCCTTGAGTCACACCAAGGTTCAAAACTTAACAGTGGACTGCCTCGGCCATTTGTCGGCAGAAGTCGCCGATCAATACAAAGATGTATATGAGCGTGCACTTGTGAGTCGTGAGATGCTATCGTACCGATTTCCAGCACAAGGGCTCACCGGGAGACTTGCAAAAATATTGCCGCCAATAGACGACGTGGTTGACTCATGTCAGATCGTCGCAGAAGTAGCACAGCTTCACAGTGAATGCTTGCAAAGTGCATTTAAAAACCTGCCCAGTGTAGGCTTTCCGGAGACTTCAGAGCCTCTTCGAAAGTTTTTTCAATATGAGCACAAATCGCTGGGTACGCCTCTAATCGACCAGGAGGATTGGTATCGCAAATGGCAATTTATTCGGCATTCCAGCAGGCCTGTTTCTCTGCATCTTGTCGCACGCGAAGGATTAATTGAGGATTTTTTCGGTGCTTGGTCTTATGACGGAGAGAAGCCCGATCAATACGACGCGGACAAGGCGGATTGGGGTATTATTTTCGATTTCTTTTAGTAGCGCCTGTTCCTTGACATCCAATATGTATACGGTGTAAACATAGATCTGGAGTTGGCACATGCCTATCGCCACCCAACCCGCTCTTGGTGCTCGACGAGCAAAATCCCGTCGTTCCCACACGTCCTTGCGTGACCAGATCCGCGATGCCGCCCGCGACCTGTTTGCGCGTGAAGGCTATGAGAGCG
Organism: Candidatus Angelobacter sp.; assembly: GCA_049802955.1. Classification (GTDB taxonomy): domain Bacteria; phylum Acidobacteriota; class Terriglobia; order Terriglobales; family Acidobacteriaceae; genus Angelobacter. Next base: position 1,973 of record JBARNL010000292.1, on the reverse strand, counting down.
TTTCCATGCGGCGCATCGGCTCTAAAATTGGCTGCTCGCCAATGGCGATCTACCGCCATTATGAGAACAAGGAAGAGCTGCTGCTATCCATCTGCGAAGAGACATTCAACAGAATGATCCAACTGCTGGATGAGACGCGGCTTCAGCCGGGGACTGCGCTGGAGCGTTTACGCCGCTCTTTACGCACCATAGTCGAGTTTCATCTCAGCCATCCCAATCATTACAAAGTGACTTTTATGACGGTAATGCCGCCGGGACCGGTCGCCGAGCGCAAAGTTGCAATCGGCCAGCGGGCCATGGACCGGCTGCGCGCCGGCGTCCGTGAATGCGCCGCGGAAAAAGGTATTGAAGTGGACGTGGAAATGGCAGCCCAGGTCCTGCGCGTCGCCATGCATGGGATCGCCAGCATGTTAATTACCACCAGCCAGTGCTATCCGTGGAAAGACCCGGAGCGCATGAAAGAGATCGTAATCGAAACGGTCACCCGGCAATTCGAGTAAATAATATTTTTTTGAGTCTATGCGTACAGCGTACGCATCTCTTAGAACCGCAAGTGTACGGCGTAAACAAGGAGCTGACCGGTGAGCACGCAGGCACTTCCAGGATCGTTGAGAGCCTCCGCGGTACAAACCGCAACCAAGCCTGCGATTAATCCCTGGCTCATCGCCATTACGGTTACGCTTGCCACCTTCATGGAGCTGCTGGATACCAGCATCGCCAACGTCTCTCTTCCTCACATCGCCGGCGGCCTGGCCGTGAGTTACGACGAAAGCACCTGGGTGCTTACAAGTTATCTGGTGGCAAACGCCGTGGTGCTTCCCCTGAGCGCATGGCTTAGCCGCGTTTTTGGCCGCAAGAATTATTACATGGCCTGTGTGGCCCTGTTCGTGGCCAGCAGCTTTTTGTGTGGCATAGCGCCCAGCCTGGGCTTGCTGGTGTTCTTCCGCATCCTTCAAGGCGTCGGCGGAGGCGGGCTCGCTCCGGTTGAGCAGGCCATCCTGGTAGATACTTTTCCCGGCGCCAAGCGCGCTGCGGCGTTTGCTCTTTACAGCATGGCCATCGTGACTGCCCCTGCAGTCGGACCGCCGCTTGGCGGCTGGATCACAGATCATTTCTCCTGGCGCTGGGTATTTTTCATCAACGTGCCCATTGGCTTAGTGAGTTTGATTCTTACTCACAGGCTCGTTTCTGATCCGCCGCAGTTTGTGGAAGAAGCAAAAGCGGCAAGGATTGGCGGCAAACTGAAGATCGACTACATTGGCATCTCGCTCATCGCACTTGGTTTCGGCGCGCTGGAAATTGTTCTCGATAAAGGCCAGCGTGAAGATTGGTTTGAGAGCCATTTCATTGTTGTCTTCCTTGCCGTTGCTCTCAGCGCACTGGTGGCCGCCGTGGTCTATGAATGGCGGCACCATGATCCAGTGGTGGAGATCCAGCTTTTCCGCGAGCGCAACTTCGCTCTGGCCAATGCTCTCTATTTCGGCTTCTTCTTTGTGTTGTTTGGCAGCACCGTTTTGATCCCGCAGGTGCTGCAATCGCTCTATGGTTACAGCGCCACCGACGCGGGGCTGGTGCTTGGCCCGGGCGCTTTCGTGATCGTCTTGATGTCTCCGGTTGTCGTTCGACTGATTCCGAAAACAGGCGCGAAAAAGCTGATCCTGTTCGGGTCAATATTCGTGGGATTGTCGATGTGGCGCTTCGCCTCGCTTGATCTCGGCTCTGACTACCGTGCTTACGCGTTGGCGCGTGCGCTGCAAGGCGTGGGCCTGGGCTTCTTCTTTGTGCCGGTCAGTTCGCTTGCATATTCCTATCTTCCGATGAACAAAAACAATAAAGCTTCCAGCATTACAAACCTATTCCGCAACCTCGGTGGAAGTTTTGGAGTGGCGTTCATGACCACCATGCTGGAGCGTCGTACGCAGTTCCATCACAACGTGCTGGTGCAGCAATTGACCCCGGACAATCCGATCTTC
>JBARNL010000291.1:0-4181 GCA_049802955.1 Candidatus Angelobacter sp. | reverse complement strand
ATTTAAATTTCAACAGCGCCAGCAGGATGGGCCCCAGAGGGCCAAGCTTTTTGGCCCATTGCGGCGTTGTACTGGCATTGGGATGAGTGTTTTGCGCCGAAGCGCCAGTCTCTAATTCAGCCAGATGGCTGCGTATCCACTCAGCCTGGACTGAGCGCGCCGGCAGAAGCGGCAGGCATGCCAGCCACTTCTCGCGGGCTGCCTGCAGATCACCATGCGATTCCAGCGATCTCGCGTGCGCAGCTAGCTGCTCCATCTGGTCGCCGTGGACCAGCGTTTGGCATTGCGGACACTCCAATGCACCCGCCGGAATCTCTCGCGCACAGCGCGAACATTTTTGCGCTACTTCAGAAGTAAATTGGGACACGAATCAGTAAAGGCTCCTGGCTGCATCATCTCATATCGAGGCAGCCGAAGAGTTCTCATAAGGCCCTTCGATGCTGGCGCGTCGCGACCCGGCAGTGATCTGCCAGGCAATACGTATACCGACCATGAGAATAATTAGTCCGATGATTCCGTGTAACGGATCCTGCATTTCCAGAAAAGGCGACGCGAGCCCAAGCACCAACAACTGCAGAATGGCCGTTCCAAAGCTAGGTTTGGGCTTGGGCTGTGTCTGGTCAGGCTGGCTATTCTCGGCATCCGCGCTAGATTGTTGCTGTTGTTGCTGGACTGATTCCGACCGGGATTTTGCTTTCAGGTGATAGGAGATTGCAATGGGTACCGCCGCTAGTGAAACCGCCGCATAAGTCAGTATCACTGCCGCAATCTGATATCGTCTGCCGCCAATTCCCTTCGATCCTAGCATGATGGCTTTTCCCACCAGCCAGCCTACCGCCAGCGATACATAGCCAATGTACAGGCCTGTGAGTATTGTGAAACCGGCGTATCCGGCCATCCCCACGATTGCCGCGCCTATTCCAAAAAGCATTCCGCGTACATATCCGGCATGCGAATCGGCTGGTTGACGCCGCTCCAGCTCCTGCACGCAGCCTTCACACGCCATCCTGGTAATTCCGCGATAGTAGCGCGCCGTTAATGGCTGGTTGCAGGAAACGCACCGATCTCCGCCGGAACTTCCTGAATATTCTGCAGTAGTAAATTGAGGGGTAGCTTGGGAAGAGTTGGGGTCTGACATCGCCAGAAGATAGCATGGAAAAACATTTCCGGAAAGGAAAACAGCAAACCACGATCGATGACGATCCTTCCGCCGAGGAGCTGAAATCCCCTGCTACTCTAGTTCCGCCCTGATCGTGTATTCACCTGCCGAGATGTCCCAGCTAACGTGCAGGATGTTCGGCTTACAACACACCTGGCAATCTTCCACATATCGCTGGCGCGTTCCCGCCGAGGAATCTACGCTGGTTTCATTCCATTCGCCACACCCGGCGCATTGAAATCCTGCGGTCATGATCTCTTTATCGATGGTAACAGCAAAAAAGAAGCGGCCAACCGGTTAAGGCGGGCCGCGCATATTGGACCTACCACGGACCAAACAAATCGTTCAAATCGACCTTGCTTATGCGTTCGCTCCGGCAGCAGCACGGCTGCTGGATTCCACTCGCATACTGGCTGCTTCGCTTGTTACGGTCGCCGCGAAGTAGCGTCTATAAGACAGGAAAATCCCTGCCATGATCGGCAGTACCGCCAGGGGCGCCTGCCAACCGATTCCCTGCGTAAGTGTGAGTGTAAGTCCGGCGATGCCGGCGCTCGCCACCAGATATGGAAATGAAAGCTGCAACATTTCCATCCACGTGCGTAACATGCTTACGGCTTCAGTCAGGCCGATCACTATTGCTACCGGAACCGTGTTCGCCAGAGCATACCCAGCGGCCGCGACAGCCAAACGCAGTGAAGGAGAACTCACCACGGAAGCCACCGATGGGGCCGCATAGATCAACCGCGTTGCCGCCACAGCCAGCGTGATCGTACTGCAGTTAAATGCTACCTGCATCACGTTGAACTTTTTTCCCGCGGCAAGGCATTGAAAAAACGTGCTAATGAAGCCTATGGCCAGTGCTTCAGCAGGTTTCATTTCCGCCGCTGCAAGAAGAATGAACGGCAAATTTACCGACATTGTTCCGGTCACGCCCGGAAGCTTGATCCTGAGTCTTGCTGCCACACATGCGACCACCAGAAAGGCTAGAAACTTCGCTGTGGGCATTGACTGAGCGCTGAGTACGGCGTCTCCCAGTAAGAGGAGACCCGAAATTACGATCAACGCCACGAACATTCGCGCTGAAAATGACTTCGGCATGGCTAGTTCTCTCCGTCCTCTCCGTCGCTCAGAGCGTTGATTGTGTCAGCGCTCCACACGATCGAGTTACTCCAGATGATGCTGTTAGCCGAAAGCGATGTATCTCCCCACACAATCGAGTCGCCCCAAATTATGGAGTCGCACAGCACGGCATTTCCGCCCCATACAATCGAGTTGCCCCAGATGATCGAGCTGCCCCAGGTAATACTGTTGCCCCAGGTAATGGATTGGCTGTTCATTAATCCGTATTTGCCGGTGGCCGTGTCCCGATAGGCGACTGGCGAAGGCGCGCCGCCGTTAACGACGTCAGTGCTTTTCAACGACGAGTAAATGTCCAGATAGCCCGCGCCGATGGTAAACACGTCATATTGCGAAAAATAGCTCTTGCCCCATGAGTCAGACGCCCAGCTATTTCCCGGATAGCCCTTCCATGCCGTCTTCATCATGCGTGCCTTGATGGTGTCCGGTGTAAGGGTTGGGTCTTTCTGGAACATCAGCGCGGCCGCGCCGGCGACGATCGGCGTTGCCATGCTGGTCCCGCTCAGCCTCGTGTACTTTCCACTGAGCCCGGTTGAGCAGTTATTGCCCAGCAAGCCCAGCAAGCATGTGGTAATGGGTTGAATGTTCAGGCTGAGTAAGGATGTAACCAAGGTGCTTCCGGGCGAAGCCAGAGAGACAACGCGATTTCCCGGCGCAACCAGGTCAGGTTTAACAACATGATCTATAAGCGTCGGGCCTTTGGAACTGTAACTTGCAACTGTGTCATCAAGGCGGCTTGGCGTCCCATTGGTCTTGGTTGCGCCCACGGTGATCACGTTCGGATCGTTTGCCGGCGCCTGAATTGTAGCGTAACCTTGCGTCCCATAATCGTTGTCGCGGCCTTGGTTCCCTGCCGCCACAACCACCACAATGCCGGCTTTCCAGGCCGCTTCAACTGCCTGGCACACCGGATCAAGAGCGTAGGACTCATAAACACTGCGTCCGAGTGAAAGATTGATCACGCGAATGTTATAGGTGCTTTTTAACTGGATGGCCCGCTGAATCGCGGCAATCACCTGGCTGTCAGTGCCTGCCCCGTTCGCATCCAGCACGCGCAGGTTGATGATATTGGCGTTTGGAGCCACGCCGACATATTGCGTCGGATAGCCGCTCGCCGAATCATGCCCGTTGCCGGCGACGATTCCTGCCACGTGCGTTCCATGACCGTAGGCATCATTTGTGCTTGGGTCGCCGGGAATGAAGCTTTCGCTATAAACAATGCGCGAGCCTAAACCACTCGACTTTTGCAGATCATCATGGTTGAAAACACCGCTATCAATGATCGCTACTCCGACGCCGGTTCCATCGACCCCATATTGCTGGCGCGCAACATCGCCCTCAACCGCCGGAATATCATCATCGGAAGCAACTTTGTTCGGACGGTCCGGGCTAACGTAAGCAACGTCTGGATGGTTCTCTAACCATGCCAGCATTCTCACCGGTATCCGATACGCCGCTCCATTGATGCGATCAAATGAAAATTTCAGCTTTCCGCCCTGTCCCGCCATTTCAGAAGCATGCGACTTGGGCGTTTGCTTGAATTGAACAATGACGTCCACGGTGCCGTCGGTATTGAGAGGAAAGTTAGCGAAATCGGCCGCGAGCTTGCTGTGCGCGCTTGCCGGTGAAGCTTTGGGCCCAGTTTGCGCACTCAAATTTACAGGAACTACGAGGATCGCTACCACAGCGATGAGTAACAAACCAAGCCAGCGTCGACTTTGTTCATTTGCAAGTTTTTTCTGTTCGAGTCTCATTTTGTTTTGAACTCCGGAAGTTTCTGGTAAAGCCGCTTACTTAAGCTGCTGCTAGGAACCCCATACCGCTGACGCCACAACTATCGAGGCATGCTTGAGGCTGGTTAATGCAAGGCTCAATCCAGCAACTG
>JBARNL010000290.1:0-2588 GCA_049802955.1 Candidatus Angelobacter sp. | reverse complement strand
CATCGTGCTCGGGTACTTGCTGGAAAGAATCACCGGACCCACTTACGAGGAGTTCATTCAGGAAAATATTTTCAAACCGCTGGGGATGAACGACTCGGGACTCTTGTCCTTTGTGACCATCATTCCGCGACGTGCGTCTGGGTATTGGCCCGGCAGCAATGGGCTTGAGAATGCGGAGCGTCCCGATCCACGGATCGGCTTTTCGGCAGGCTCTCTCTATTCCACAACCGAGGACTTACTCCGTTGGGAAGAAGGATTGTTCGGCGGCAAGTTATTGTCACCTGCATCCCTGCGCAAAATGACCACGCCGTTCAAGAGCGACTATGCCTGCGGTTTGCATGTCAGCCGTGAGAACGGGCGCCTGATGCTGGAACATGACGGCAACAACATTGGATTCAACGCAGACATGGCCTACTACCCCGAAGAAAGGATCGCCGTGATCGTTTTGGCACATCTGAATGGCACTGTCACCGGCGAGATGACGAAGGCGCTTGCGGCTGTCGCACACGGTGAGCCCCCTCCCGTTCCTTCCGTACACAGAGAAATCACATTATCGAAAGAAGTTCTGGCGCGGTACGCGGGGACGTACCAATTTCCGCGTTACAGCCTGAAGATGGTGCCCGAAGGCAATCATCTGCTCGTTGAGTTTGACAACGGCGGGACGCTTCCAGTTTTTCCTGAGTCGGAAACGAAATTCTTCTCCAAGCCCTGGCCCGACCAATTCGAGTTCTCCAAGAACGATAAAGGTGAGTTCACCGTTCTGACACGGCACAGGGGCGGCAAAGACCAAATTGGAGCGAAGAAATAACCGCTTAACAGCTTCCATGTAGAGCCTGATGGTCGCTCAGCTAGGCAAACGTCCAGCCTTATGTGAACCTGAATTGAGATGGCCCAACCCACCCTCGCAACTGAACCCCAAGCTCTTTCTGTCCCAATGTCGCTTCGCGCCACCCTGCTGGCTGTTGCCCTGGTCAGCCTTTCCAGCCTGCTGTTGGAATTGGCGCTTACGCGCTTATTCAGCGTGGTGCTCTTCTATCACTTTGCTTTTTTTGCAATCTCCGTGGCGCTTCTGGGGCTGGGATCAGGCGGAGTATTTGCCCATATTCGCCAGGAATGGCTGGCGCGCTTTGAGATGCGCACCCTGGGCACATGGCTGTGCCTGCTGAATTCGATCTTCATTCTGTGTTCTGTAGAAGTGGTGCTGCATACCCCGGTTTCTCTGGAAGTCACGGGCCGGAATTTTGGCAAGCTCACGATTATCTACTTGGCCGCCGCGGTTCCTTTCTTTCTGACCGGACTGTTATTCTCAGTGCTTTTTGCCCGGTCGTCCGACCATATTTCCCAACTTTACGGCGCTGATCTTGCGGGAGGCGCCACGGCCTGCCTGGCAGTTGTGCCATTGCTGAACTTTATTGGCGCACCCAATGCGCTGCTGCTCGCGTCGGCTTGCATGGCCGTAGCCGCTGGTTTATGGGCAGACCAGATCAAGCTCCGTCGCGCGGCTTGCGTATTGGCCGCGATCTTTGTTCTGCTCATGGCCGCCAATTATTCCGGCAAGATCATTGACGTGATTTATGCCAAGGGCGTCTATCGCGATCCCAAGTGGATTGAGTACTCCCGCTGGAATGCCATATCCCGCATTGAAGTGGACACTCACTTAGGCGGGCGCTACGTCGTCATCGATGCCGACGCCACCACGGCAATCATGAATGTTGATCCGGCGCACTGGGAGCAGAATGGCTCGCCCACGCCCATGCACAGCGGCCTTCCTGATACATCAGGATTCAACTGGAAAAAGAGCCTGATGTCTGCCGCGCCCTCAGTGGCCAATGTGTTGCGCCCGCGCGGCGACTTTGCCATTATCGGCCCCGGCGGCGGCGTGGACGTAATGCGCGCGGTCGCCAATGGCAGCCCTAACGTGACTGGAATTGAGATCAACCCGACGATTGCCAACAACGTGATGCGCGGCCGCTACGCCGATTACTCTTTTCATCTTTACGACCAGCCGCAAGTCCACATCCATGTGCAAGACGGCAGGTCGTATATCCGCAGTTCGCACGATAAGTATGACGTAGTGCAAATGACGCTCGTGGATACCTGGGCATCCACGGCGGCGGGCGCGTTTGCGCTGAGCGAAAACAATCTCTACACCATTGAAGCTTTCCGGGAATATTTCGATCACCTGAAGCCCGACGGAATGATCGCCATCACGCGCTGGGAATTCAAGGAGCCGCGTGAAGCGTTGCGCGTGGTCTCGCAGGGAATTGAAGCCTTGCATCAGGTGGGAGTAGCTAATCCGAAAAATCACTTCGTGATCATTGCCGACGGAGGATTGAATGAAGACGGCAGGCCGGTGCTGGTTCTGGCCAAGAAAACTCCATTCACCGCCGCCGAATATTCAGCCGTCGCGACGCACATACGCGAGAATCCGAATCTATTCTGGCTGAATCCCACTGCCGAATTCGCTGGATTGCAGCCTCTTCCGCCAGCGGCTGCGGCCTTTCGAAACTTGATCGAATCAAATGATCCCGCAAGCTTCGCGCGCACCTACGCCTATAACGTCTCGCCCGTGAGTGACAGCGCTCCGT
>JBARNL010000289.1:0-5536 GCA_049802955.1 Candidatus Angelobacter sp. | reverse complement strand
ACAGAGGCATGAGCCGGGGGGTGCAGGGAAAGCCGCTGCACACTATGCGGCTGCTGAAATGTGGTTCTATACAGGGTAGGGATGTATAAGAAGCGCCAGAGCCGCACTGCTGCGTACTTGTTTCTCTCGCTAACTCAGCACTTGGTTCCAGTTCGCACTCAGTTGGGCTACCAACTTCTCTGAACGTCGTTGAAATAAATTTGACATAAAAACCTCAATACTGGCTTGTAGTTTTTTTGTAGCTGTTTACTTCGGATTTTATCTGCGGGAACCTCGGCGCAAGCAGTATTGGGGAATTGAAGGGAAGAATGGCGAACCTGAAAGTCTCAATCAATCGAAAAAGTAAGCAGCCTGGCGGAACATAGACGAATGGGACGGTAAAGATTCCCACGGGCTAGCCGAGCGGCAAGGGCCTTTAACTGAAAGACCAGCGCGATGGTTTTCTACTTTTTGGCGCTCTTTTTCTGGGCAGTTTTCCAGTCCTTTATAGCCAAAAGGGAAAGGATGCTCTAAAAGGTGTATGAATACTGGATTCGCGCTGGAAGGACTGCGAGATGCGGAAAGGGTTTACGAGAAAACCACAAGCGGACGAGCCCGCGACGCAAGACAAGAACTACATAACGCCGGGCGGGCTGCAGCGCCTCAAAGATGAGCACCGGTTTCTGCTCACCAGGGAACGCCCGGCCGTGGCGGAGGTGGTGGCGTGGGCTGCCAGTAACGGCGATCGCAGTGATAACGCCGACTATCGGTACGGCAAGCGGCGGCTGCGGCAGATCGATGGGCGAATTCGCTTTCTCACCAAGCGAATCGAAGCCGCGGAAGTGGTGGACCCGGAAGCTCCGAGAGCGGGGCAGGCGGCGACGAGGACATTCTTCGGAGCGACCGTGCGCTATGCCAATGCCGCGGGCGCGGAGCGAGTGGTGAGCATTGTGGGCACCGACGAAGTCGATCTCAACCGCAACCACATCAGTTGGGTGTCACCTCTGGGGCGCGCGTTGATGAAATCGGCAGCGGGCGACAGCGTAGCTCTCCAAGCGCCCGGCGGTACAGAATATCTGACCGTGCTTGAAGTGTATTACCAGCGCATTTCTGTGGAACCGTTCCGTGAACCACCTGGCTCCGAGGCCTCGGCAAAAGGGCTCCCTCGCCGACGCTAATCCACCTGAGCAGAAGACGAAATGGCACAGGTGGTGAAAGAGCGACGACCGCAATAGCGCGCTATCGGCTGGGAAGCAAACAACGCTTTCGCAATGCGGTAAACGATCACATCGGTCTGGATCCGGACTCATCAGAGTCCAGCAGTCCATAATTCCACGCTGACTTGTCGATATCTAATTATCGAACCGGCGAAAGCGGGCTAACTTGCGTTCCATGTTTTGAAGAATTTCATTTGCGCTCCGTTATTGTGCGTAAAGGAATTTTCTTCTCCATCTCTTGAAGCTTCTGAGGCTCGTGCTTTCGAAAGACCCTCGTGATGTCCGGCCAGAACTCCCGCAGCATGTTCGTGGTGGCGTCGGACCCCACGGCTCCCACAAAACGTCCAAAGGTGTTGCCCAAGCCGCGATCATGCTCCGGGTAGTACGCATTCTCCAGCGCGCTCACGGAGGCTGCTCCCAGAATTTCGGCGGAGTTGAAAGTGGGCGTATTCTTATCGGATTTCGTAATCAAAACGCGGGTGGCTGCATACCACGCACGCGGGATCAGCTTCTTCTTTTCAGAAGGAAAGTATCTTGGGTCCTGATGCAACAAACTCGATAAAGCGAAGGTCTGAATAACGGTGCGGCTTTCGCTGTCGGCCAGGCTCGCGCCAAATCTTTTTCCCCAGCCCTGCATCCCCCCGCCATATTCATACCATTGCCCTGTCATCTGCGCCCAGGTCGCATTGAAGGTGCCGGAAGCACCGGTAAACGGCGAGTAGGTCCGATGAAGAAAGATGTTGAACTTATCATGCGTCTATAAAGGATGATAGGGTGGCCGCGCCGGAAACTGCGAATTGCTTTGCTGGCGCACCGTCTCTGGCGTCCGGCTGTTCGGCTGAGCACATTGTTGCGCCACTGCCAATGTTGTTGCCAAAACGATCAGAGCGATGGTTGCGGCTAGCTTGCTCATCCCGTGCAGCGGCACGGCAATCCGGGAGCACCTCATCTGGCTGTAATGCTTGCAGTCCTGAGGTGTTGTTCTGCTTTTATATCGATGTGCAGGCATTCATCCGCCGTGGAGCACGCAGACCTCTGAAAAGGATCGTTGTTGTCTTTGGAAGATGCAAGCTGCTCTGCAATCGGTTGTGTCAAGAATTGCAACAGAAAAAACTCCTCACCCATCAGAGACATCGGATTTGCCTCAGAAATCCGCATACGCGTGTGAAATCCATGGTCTCTGCTGTCATTAATTTGTTGCGCTCACGATTACCGGACAACACCTCCTCACTATGTATAACATCAGACATAAGAAGATGGCCGAGGGGTAGAAGATGGCCGAGGGGTGTTTCACACTTTGAAGCCCGCCTTGGTCAGATGGAGGACATTTTGGGGAATCATTGGATCGTGCTTTCAGGACTGTGCAGCCTCAGAATAACGTCAAAAGATGGCGGTCCTGATAATGAATATCGGATTCAGGAACGCTCTGTAGAATTTCGTGCGCTGGATGAGCACGGAAAACCTTACCTTCAAACGCCCCAGTGGCGCGTCCTTGATGGCGACGAGATCAATCTCCATTTTGCTTTGCACACACCTGTGGCGGAGTGGCTGGACAAAAACCTTTACTCCCCCGCTTCTGCTTAGAAAAGAAATCGGGACGGGGTGGACTTCCGGAGTGCGCCGGCTTACCTGATAGCGGCACGTTGCGGTGTGCCAGTTTGTTGATCGTAGAGACGGTCCAGCGCTTTCACCATTATCCTGGCGTTGCTGCTGCTGGGAGCGCGATGAAGAAAAAGTTCTGCCTGGCGCTCAAAAATTTCTAAGGCCTGCTCTTCCATTAAGTATGTGCGTTCTTGTGGGTCTGAGATCGCCCAGGCGCCGTCATTCCTTCGAACAATCGTGAGCTCACGTTCCATTATTCGCGCCGGCAAGATGCGCCCATCTTCCTGGCACATTGTTTCAATAACCTTGAGAGTTATAGATCCTCTCTCATTCTTGACTTTAATTTTTTCAACTTCCAACCGGCTAAAAACCGAGAATGGATGCGCCAGATCCAGGGCCTCACCGCCAATCAATTTATGGGCACGAGCTTTACTGCTTTCTATGATTGCCGCTGCAATTTGCCGCCTGCTGGGTATTTGCCGTTGACTGATAAGTGCGATTGGATTCGAATCATGGCCGCTTTCATCCGTGTTGATGGCATCTTGTAGCGGCGATTCACCGCCTTCTTCTTGCACCCCGTTCGCATCGCTGTCCGCAGCCGCTTGAGTAGCTGAGGAGGAAAGTTCGCTTTTGGTCCCATTACGCGCATTACTCAGGCTTTCAATTTGCGCTCGACTATCTTCGCCCATGATCGTGGCCAGCAAATTTATGTCCGTTTCAGGGCCAATGCGATAGCGATAGAAGCGCGGTTGTCCGCGATGGACCCAGTGTGGCGCTGTCCATGATTCGGTAAGGATTCCCGAGCGCACAGAACTGAGGAATGTTTTTTCTTCCGGTGAAAGCACAATGCCCACATGTCCCAGCCACACCACCAGGTCTCCGGCTTGCGGGGCTTTTACCCGCTTAAAATCGCTTATGCCCCGATATAGAACGCGTGAACTTTCGTAGGGGTAGATCAGCCCCGCGCGCGCATAGAGCAGATGCACCAGGTGAGAGCAATCTGGTTTGGTGTGAATTCGCCTTTCCGATTGCAATGCAAATGCCGCCATGGCCTCGCCCTGCTCAGGCGATAGCAACACCGTAGCCGGAGAATTATCATCCGTTTCAGCTCTGGCCGCGGGACCGCCAACTGCGGTCAACAGAGACAAAACCACCAAGCCGAATTTTAGGACGGATCGCATCAGAGCAAATGATTGTGGCCAGGTTCATTGTCTGATGCTTTGATGCGTTTAAGGGTTTGTTTCTGCCGCGTCAGTAACTCATTGGTACATGCACGGCTGACTGGGATTTTTAAGCTATTTACCGTCCCAGTAATATTTCTTTCGCGCATGGACCACAAAAGTCCTTCTATTTTGTTTTGACGCTGATCTTATGAAAGCCTTCGCCTGGATCGGTCCTGTCCGGCGTTGTATCCAAGCCCCTGAAAGTTACAATTGGCTTGGCAACACTGAGGACTTCAGATGAGTTCAACCGTTCGTATTTTTCGTCATATCACTTTGTTCATGGGTGCGATGTTGGCGGTCAGCGTCGCGCAGGCACAGCAAAAAACCTTCACGCTCGATCCCGCACAGACGCAAATCAGTTTCACCGTGGATTCAACGCTGCATACCGTTCATGGCGACTTCCGGCTGAAGCGCGGCAGCATACAGTTTGACAATAGTACGGGAGCCGCGAAAGGCGAGCTAGTGGTGGACTCCGCCAGTGGAGAGACTGGCAGCGACGGTCGCGACAAAAAAATGCATAAAGATATCCTGGAGGGCCCGAAATATTCTGACATCGTTTTCACCCCGCAGCATGTGAAGGGAACAGTTGCAAATGAAGGCAAGTCAAATGTCGAAGTAGAAGGCATTCTCACGATGCACGGCAAGTCAAAGCCGGTGATTATGCCGCTTGAGGTTCAACTGCAAAACGGAACCGGCTCTGCCGACGGCGGCTTCAGTGTGAAATACCAGGAATGGGGAATGAAGAACCCCAGTACATTCATCCTGCGCGTGAATGATACGGTGCATATTCATGTACATGCCGTGGGCAAGATTATGGCCGGGGCGGCCAATTAAGTTGTGCATGCTCAAAGGATGGGGATTTGTGATTGTTCGAAAAACATTCGATGTTGCCTTCCTCGTCAGCTAGGTAAATCAGAGCTGCCGTTTACCCATCATCGTTACTGACGCTGGCCATGTGAGCAGGCACTCTGCCGTGGCGCAAAGCCTTACTTTAACCTTCTGGGATCAAGACTATCCGTGGCGCGTTGTGGCGCATTGTGTACTCCTTTTTGAAAGCATCAAACCAATTGAGCCGTGATGACGCGCGGTCCTTAGCCGAACACCGTGGGGTGACGGGCCGGGGAGGAACATCATGCCAGCCGGAAAGTGGAACATTCAAAAAACCGGTGACAGCAGGAAAACGATGAAGCTTGTCGTTCCTGCGCGGACAAGAACTCAGAAGCTCATGGAAGAAACCGAACCGAGGTCTTTCCACGGCACGATGAAATCAAAAGACTATTGGGACGGTGCGCAGAGCGGTCAAATGGCGTCAATCCAAAGCAGTAGCCTGGAAGCCGCCGATGCTGTTCAGAAGCCGGCGCAATCCCCAAAGCCGGCAATAAAAGTTTTGACAGTGTTGGTCGCAGACGACCACCCCGTAGTGCGCGAAGGCCTGGTGGCCATTATTCAAACTCAACCGGATTTGAGAGTGGTAGCCGAAGCCAGTAACGGGCGCGATGCGATGGAGAACTTCTT
>JBARNL010000288.1:0-5043 GCA_049802955.1 Candidatus Angelobacter sp. | reverse complement strand
ATCGCAGCGCCCAGCGCCTTGGCTCCCGCAGAAGCCACCGGCCTGGACTTAAACCAGCGCGCGCCCAGCAAGCCAATCATTACCGGGGCGGCAAACACAAATATGCCAATCGATTGCAACAGCAGATCGCTCACCATGGCGCCAAACAGGCCAATCCAGTTGTGCGCGGACCCGGAACTCAACGTGCCGGCGGTATTCAGCGATGGGTCCAGCGGAGAATAACTGGCCAGCGCCAGGAAAAGGAGTGTCGCGGAGACAAACAACAGGAACCCGACCAGCTCATTGAGCCGGCGGTTCTTCGTAGGCATGAACGCACGCAGAAAATACTTCATTGGGTTCTGTCCTTTAGCCTGTAAGCCGCGGTAAAAGGCGCATTTTCGCTAGCCAAAGCCGCGTTGCAGGCCAAAAGTCCAGAGTACACCAGAGCCTGCCCATTATAACGGAATCCCGGCACGAAATAGGCCACAATTCCGTAGTCCTTTAGGACTATGGGGTAACGAGACATGTTCCTGCTTTTAGGACCTCCGTCTGTTTTCCTCATGCTTGCTTCTCCGATTCCCCGATTTCCCGATTCCCCGATCTCTTCTGATCCGCGATCATCCGCGTTTATCCGCGGTAAGTCTTGGTTTTTTCCTGATCAGTGTCATCTGTGTTAATCAGTGGTCAGATTTTGCCTTTCCGATTCCGGCGATGTCGCGCGATTACGGCGATTCCGGCGATCTTCTCGGCCGATGCCACGTCATCGTGCTCAATTCCAGCACTTCCAGCGGACACTCCGGCCAATTATGCCGCCAGCAAACAATCATGTTGCACCCATCCACCGGATGCAGGTGGACCAGAAAATTTCTGCTTTCATATTCCAATTCAATCAGCGTCGGCTGCCAGCGGTCGGGCTCAATTTCGCGCATGGCTTCGCAGTCAGGGAAGGCCGCCTGCATTCGCGTGATGGCAAAACCTTGTTCCCGCGCCACCGCTCCAAACAGCACCATCACTCCAGCCTCATTCGTCGGGGCATAGACCAGGGGTGAAGCGGTCATCATCGGAGGTCCATAAACGGGCGCACCGGGGGTAAGTCGTCTTCCAGATTGCAGGTGTAATGCTTTCACTGACGTCCGTGCGGGAGGCTGCACCAACCTCAGCGAATCCGCAGTGATGTCCATCACGTCCTTCCATTCGTCTTCCAGGCGTGCATTCTTGGCGTACCCCAGCATGCCCATCGCCACGTGTTTCCAGCCGCCGTACCGTTTCACCAGTGCTTTGGTCGTATATTTGGCCTGGGCTTCATATTCCCCCATGCTGGGTGTCCTTCCCAGGCTGCGTGTCACCGTGGCCCAATCCTCAAACAGGTCTTTCAAAGCGATCTTGTACCCGCAGCCGTGGCGCTTCAGCCCGCACGCTTCCAGGGCATTCACATACGGGCCAAACTCCCGGCGCATCAGGTGTTTGCTGAGTCCAACGGTCTTGGTGAATTCGTCCAGGCACGGAACACGGCCCAGTTCTTCGGTGCATTTTCGGATCGCGGCAAGAATCTCATCTCTGCTCACAGCCTTCTCCTTAGGACGAGCTTTGGATCCAAAGCTCGCAGTTTGGGAACCAACTCCAGGGTTCAAGAGGTTGCAAATGGCTGAAACACAAGGGCTAAAGGCCAAAGGCTAGTGGCCAAAAGCTATGGGCTCGTTTCTGTTTGCAAAAAGTTGGAGGTTTGAAGGCGGAAGGATGGTGGCGGCTACGACACATGTCTGAGGGTTCTCACTTTCGTGAATTTTTACACCAGGCCAGGTTCCCTCTGATTTCTCAACTGGCCAATTGGTCCCGTTGCCGCCGCGAGCGTACGAGACCAGACGGAACTATAGCAAACAAGTAACGAAGAGTCAATAGGTAAAATTTGCTCGCCTCTGAAATTGTTGCCCCCCTAGATTACCTAGATTAAACGACGCCTAGCCTGTCGTTGTCCGAAGAGGTTCTGTAATACTCGATGGTCGGAAATTCTCAGACTGGAAGAATCAGCGCATGTCAGAGTCAGAATTCTGGAACGATCTACAGTACCTTACGGTTGAAGTCGAAGATGCAAAGGCGATTTACTACACATACAACGAGATCAATAGCCTCGCCGCGCAGAAAAAAGCTGTTCTTAACGCCTTCAACAGAGATGCGCTGTTTTGGAACGTGCAAGCCCTTTGCTTGCAGACGTCGCTTTTTATCATTCTTAGTCGAATTTTTGATGAGAACGAGAACACGCTCTCGATTCATCGTATTGTAAACGCGACACTCGGCCACCCGGAGTTCTTCTCCAAAAAGGCATTAACCCACAGAAAACATCCTTCGGGTCCCAAGCCGGAGTGGCTCGATGAGTTCATTAGCGATGCATGGGCTCCTCGCGATGCATCCGAGTTGCGGTATATAAAGAAAGCATTAAAGCCGCATACGAAGCGTTTTGTCGAGATATATCGACCGATACGGCATGCCTATTTCGGCCACCGGATCATTGGAACCCAAGAGCCTATTCCGGCCCTTTTCGCATTGACGAACAAGGCTGAACTCGCTCAAATGTTGGACTTCTTGCATGAGTTAGTGGATGCAATTACCAACCTGTATCAGAATGGGGTTCCACCAGAGATTGGGGTTCGTAAATTTGAATATCACAATGGCAAAATCAAGAATTCCACCCGGAGCGTCATCAATAAAATTGCCAAGGCGTATTCGAAAGAAGAATGACCGATGAAGCGTGACATGGATTTGGTTCGAGAACTGTTGCTTGAAATAGACAATGCGCCGGAATTAGACGGACAGCGCTGGCTGCCTGGTGAAAACATCTCTATCGAAGGATGCTCCCCAGAAGAGATCTGTTATCACCTCAACATGCTGGTCGAAGCAGGGTACATCACAGGAAAGATTGCAATGGCCATGCCTGTGATTTCCAAGCTCACATGGCAAGGGCATGAGTTATTGGACGACATTCGGGACCCGGATATTTGGGCTAAGACAAAAGAAAAAGCCAAAGCGATTTCGGGAATTGGCATTGCCTTGATGTGGGAACTCGCCAAAGCTGAGATTAAGAAAAAGCTCGGGATTTAGGAAGCCAGTGTGCTCAATCTGCATTCATATACTGATGAGGGCGGGCACGAAGACGAGCCCAACCGCTTGTATCTTGGATTGGCGGGATTTGTTGCGCCTGCTGGAAATTGGGATGTGTTTTCTGCTGAATGGCTTGACGTACTGGATAAGGCTGGATTGAAAGAGCCCTTCACCATGAAGCACTTTGCCCACTTCAAAGGCCAATTTGCGAATTGGAACGAATCGTCTCGACAAACGCTCATGGCTCGCTTGATCGAAATCATTCGGGCAACCAACGCCACGCCTATTGGAGCAGTAATCTCGCTTTCTGACTATCAGACCTTGACCGCATCTCAGCAAGCCGCTTTACGAGAGCCCTTTTATGTCGTGTTTCAGTTTTGCACCCGGATTGCCGCCATTGAAGCCACTATCGAGCCGCCAGAAGAGACAGTTGCGATGACCTACGCCTACAACAGTGAATACGGTGTCACTTTTGCTGGAAAAGCGGAACAACTTTGGCACAAGATCAAAAGTAAGTTTCAGCACGGCTCGCGGATGAGATCATATGCTTGTGGTACTCCTCTGGAATTGCCTCAATTGCAAGCCGCTGACCTGCTCGCCTATGAACTTACACGGGATTTTGAAAGCATTCGAAAAAGACCGAACCTCGGAATGCGTTGGCCGCTAAAACAGATTTTGCGAATGTGCAAAATTCCAAAGCCACAAATCATGTTCTTTGACCGAAAAGAACTTTTCCGGGTTATTAGAGGAAATAGTTGCAACGCCAAGTTTAGCGATCAGACAGGAATTGAGGAAATCGATGACACTCAAGTCGCTACAGCTCAGGACTTCATGGCGAAATGGCTGACTGAACGCGGCGAATACGTGAACGAGTGGCCGCAATGATATGATTTTTGGCCTATGTCAGATGACCCGACAAAGAGTGCAGCAAAAGGTGCAATAGAGGCTATTTATAAGCCAATCGAAAGCATCGTCAAGACTCTGGCCGGCCCTGCTGCTGAAGAGATTGGCCTGACGTTCCGCGACTCGGTTAAGGTTTTGCGTTTCAAAAGGCAAGCGCGGCTATTTAAGCGGGTCGAAGAAATTTGTGCCGAAACTGCCATCAAGCCTCAGGCCGTTAAACTGTCACTCCTCTTTGATATTGTTGATAAAGCATCCCTTGAAGAAGACGATGATTTACAGGAGCTATGGGCTCAACTCTTAGCAAACGCAGCAAACCCAAAGCACGACGCTTTGATCTCTACAGCCTTTCCAGATATTTTGAAACAAATTTCGAAAGAAGAAGCGATTTTTCTTGAAGACTTGTACTTACACGGCAAATCTGCCGCAAGCACTTATGTCATGGTTAGAGAACCTGCGAATTCCCCGGTTTCAAAGGCCGTGCTCTCTTCTTCTAGCGGAAGACCAGCTGTTTCGTTGGTACATCAAGATAATCTCACACGATTGGGTTTGATTAAACTGATAGAGGTGGAGCCTTTACCGGGCTTCTCCAAAAGACTTACAGAGAGCTTGATGTCAGGGTATCGGCAAGGGCAGCAATGGACGCTGACCGCTCTCGGTTCGGCATTTGTTAAGGCTTGTACAAATGCCAAGAAACAGCCGACTGTTCGAAACTAATAGGCGGGGTGCTCCGCCTTTCTAGTCCTCTCGAAGCCGTATGTGCCGATCCGTCGCGCTTTTCACCGAGGACTTGTTCGCCCCGCCAGCACCCCACATCCGCCTGCACCGCAATACCGCATCTACCTGCCATACAAGTGTCAGGGCACGGCTTTAGCCGTGCCGTAAGGACTAAATAACGACCCTTCCTTGCGCCGCAGGCTGTCGCGCAGCGTAAGCGGAGCGACACAAGGCTCCAGAATCCTCGTGGAACATTAAACCGAGCAGTCACTTGCAACCCATCCCTATTTGGCAGATACTTGGTAGCGCTAGGAGCAAACGATGGCAAATCTATTTGGCGAGCCGCCTATC
>JBARNL010000287.1:0-1701 GCA_049802955.1 Candidatus Angelobacter sp. | reverse complement strand
AATTTGGTAATTGGGTAAATGACAGGGCACCCGATTTTTGTGATTTGTGAGTTTCGCGAGCACGTGAAGGGCTATAGCTAAATGGCTCGCAGTCACGAGACAAAGCTAAAGGCCAAAAGCTAATAGCTAATAGCTAAGAGCTGTTTTTATAAGGACGCGAATTATGGGCAGTAACGGTAAACATCCTTCAAACATGATTACGGTGCTGGACGTGGGCAGCGCGAAAACGGTTGCGCTGATCTGTGAGGCCACTGACGCGGGCTTGCGCTATCGCGGATACGGCATGGCGGAAAGCCGTGGCTCGCGCAAAGGCATCATTGTTGAGTTGGATAAAGCGGTGCAGAGCATCCATAAAGCGGTGGAAGAAGCGGAAAAGCTTGCCGGATGCCAGGTGGGGAACGCCGTGATCTCCGTGGCGGGATCGCATATTAAAGGAGTGACCAGCCGTGGCGGTGTGACGCTGGGTTCACGCCCCAGAGACGTTACGCGAGAAGACATTCGTACCGCCGTGGAGAAAGCCCGGTCAGTGACGCTGCCTGACGATCGCGAAGTGCTGCACCTGCTGCCGCAGGAATTCATTCTGGATGAGCAAGCAGGCGTACGCGATCCGGCGGGGATGATGGGACGGCGGCTGGAAGTGAACCTGCACATGGTGACGGCTTCCGCCAGCGCAACGCAGAACGTGGTGACCGCTGCGAACCGGGCGGGCCTGCACGTGGACAACATGGTGTATGAAGCGTTGATGTCCGCCGACAGCACGCTGCGCGCCGACGAAAAAGAGCTGGGCGTGTGCCTGGCCGATATCGGCGCGGGCTCAACTGACATGATCGTTTATTCCGACGGCATGGTGGCGCATTCAGGCGTGGTGCCAGTGGGCGGTGACCATTTCACGAATGACGTGGCCGTTGGATTGAGAACGCCCTTGGTTTCAGCGGAGAAAATCAAGAAACAGTTTGGCCATACCATCAGCGCGCAGGTTGCCGAAGGAAATGAAATTGAAGTGCCGGCCGTGGGAGATAGGCCGTCGCGGCTGATGCCGCAGCGGTTTCTGGCCGAGATACTCGAGCCGCGCGCTCAAGAGCTATGTGAGCTGATGCGTGACCACCTGAAGCAGGCCGGTGTGATGGAGCTTTGTCCGGCGGGCGTGGTGCTTACCGGCGGCGGATCGCGAATGACGGGGCTGGCGGAAGTCTGCCAGAAAGTTCTCGACCGGCCAATCCGGCTGGCTGTTCCGGAGCCGCCAATTGCGGATATGCCGGAGCAACTAAGCGAACCGGAGTTTGCCACTGTGGTGGGCTTGGCGATGTATGCGCACCGGACAACGATGGCGAAGATGAATCCGGAACAGGGATTTGGCCACAAGCTGAAAGCGCTGCTGGCAAAGCTGGGAGCGTAAAGAAATCGGGTGATCGCCGTGATCGGAAATGCAAAACCTTTGGAACACAGAGGAACAGAGGCAGCGGAGGAAGAGAGATCGGAGAGCGGGACTGATCGGGTGATCGCAAAAATAGGCAAGAGCTAAAGGCCAAAGGCTAAGAGCTAAGGGCTGTCTCGCAAAAAGCGCGGGTTCGGGATTGCAGAAAAGAATTTTTGGGTTGGACGGGGGAAGCAGGGCGCTTCAAGAAGCAGCGTGGGGCGCAAACTCTAAATGCAAAACAGGTGACGGAATCGAGCGCAACCAAATGGACCAGGAGTGTGATG
>JBARNL010000286.1:0-5558 GCA_049802955.1 Candidatus Angelobacter sp. | reverse complement strand
CTCCTTGAGCTTTCGCACTATTCTCGAAATTTCGCCGGCGCGCTTTGTCTCGATCAGCTTCCGAAAGCCTAAGACATCGATATAACTAATAACTGCAAGATCGTAACGAACTTTCCCCACGGCTTACATCCCATCGTAATTCGGGCCGCCGCCACCCTCGGGCGGGACCCATGTGATGATTTCGTAGGGATCCATGATGTCGCAGGTTTTGCAGTGCACGCAGTTCGAAGGATTCAGATGGATCCGCTTGCCGTTTGGCGCTGAAGTGTCTTCTTCCATTTCATAGACGTTAGCCGGGCAGAAATGCTGGCAGGGATTGCCGTATTCCGTGACGCACCGAGTGTTGCAGATATTGGTGTCATGGATGATCAGGTGCGAAGGCTGGTCTTCTTCATGTTTCGTGCCGGAGTGATACAGATCGGTGAGCTTGTCAAAAGTAAGGTGCCCATCGCCTTTGGCTTTGCCCAGCAGGTGGGCGCGCTTGCCGCCATCGGCAGGCAGTTGGTCAAGATGCTTCATACGCGTGTGGCCGGCGTGCGCGGGATAAACTTCATGCAGGCCGCGTCCGCCGGTGATCTGCTGTAAAGCGGTGTGCATCATGCCGGAGACCAGGCCGTTTTCAAAGCCCTGATGGAAGTTGCGCACCTCCCACAGTTCGCCCTTGATCCAGCTTGCATCGACACTTTCTTTGTATTGGTGCAGGCGAGCGGCGCTGAAATTATTTTCCAGCAGCGCGTTGAAAGCAGTTTCCGCGGCAAGCATTCCGCTCTTGATAGCCAGGTGAATGCCCTTGAGCCGTTGCGAATTCAGGAAGCTGGCGGAGTCGCCGACGATCATCCAACCGTTGCCGGCCAGAGGCGGCATGGAGAACCAGCCGCCATAAGGAAATGTTTTTGCGCCGTAGCGGATCATCTTGCCGCCGCGGAGCATGCGGGCAATCAGCGGATGCATTTTAAAATCCTGCAAGACGCGCTGAGGATCGAGTCGCGGGTCCTGGTAGTCCAGGCTGGTGACGTAGCCGAGCGAAACGATGTTGTCTTTTGATCCGTAAATCCAGCCGCCGCCGTATTCTTTGGTGGTAAGCGGCCAGCCCATGGCATAACTCACTTGGCCTTTTTTGATCGCGCCGGAAGGTACTTCCCACAGCTCTTTTACGCCAATGCCGTAAACCTGCGGATTAAGCCCTTTCTGTAGGTCGTATCTGGCGATGAGTTGTTTCGTCAACGAGCCGCGCGGCCCTTCCGCCAGCACCGTGATCTTCGATTTCACGTCATAGCCGGGCTCGAAGTTAGATTTCTTCTGGCCATGCTTGTCCACGCCTTTGTCATCGGTGCGAACGCCGATAACGCGATCGCTTTCAACAAGAAGCTCTGATCCGGCAAATCCGGTGAAAACGGTGATGCCGGCCTGCTCGACTTTTTCTCCCAGCCACTTCACAAAACGGTTGATGGAGATCACGTAGTTGCCGTGGTCTTGCAATGGCGGAGGCGTAACGGGCAACAGGAATTCGCTCTTTTCTGTGAGGAAGTAAACGTCTTCATGCGTGACTTCAGCGTCGAGCGGCGCTTCCGTTCGCCATCCGGGAAGAAGTTCGTCCATGGCGCGCGGGTCGAGCAGCGCGCCGGAAAGCGAGTGCTGGCCGAGCTCACGGGCCTTCTCCAGGACGTTGATGTTCTCTTTGCTCAGCGGCGCTTCAGGATTGCGGCGGTTATGGCGATCGATGAGCTGCGACAAGCGCAACGCGCAGGCGAGTCCGGCGGGGCCGCCGCCAACAATGGTCACGTCCGATTCCATCTGCGGACGATCAATGCCTTCAAGAGGTTTGCGGAAAGTAATCATAGAAATATTTACGACTGATTAACACTGATGACACTGATCAGAAAATTCTTACCACGGATGAACACGGATCATACGGATTTTCGGATTGCGTTTTCAGATCAGTGTTTATCCGTGTAAATCAGTGGTGAGATTTTGGGTTCCTTATCCGCCCGCCTTAGCTTTCTTCACTTCTTCAGTCAGCGCCGGGACGATATCGAACAGATTGCCCACCACACCAAAGTCGGCGATCTCAAAAATCGGCGCTTCTGCATCTTTATTAATGGCAATGATGCTGCGCGCGCCTTTCATCCCCACAATGTGCTGAATGGCGCCGCTGATGCCGACTGCGAGATAAAGCTTGGGTGAAACCGTTTGGCCGGAGCTGCCAATCTGGCGGTCCATGGGCAGCCAGCCGGAGTCGCAGATGGGGCGCGACGCGGCAATCTCGCCGCCGAGAGCGTCTGCAAGAGCTTTGGCCAGTTCAATGTTTTTCTGCTCCTTGATTCCACGGCCAACAGAGACAATGATCTCAGCCTGCGTAAGATCGACGGCCTGCTTGGCTTCTTTGAAAGGATCTTCCGGCTGGTTGCGCTGAACGCCGTCGGCAATATTGGCATTGACGCTTTCGACCGGAGCCGCAGATGCTCCGGCTTCAGCTTTGTCGCCACGGAACGCGCCAGCCTGGAACGTAACAAAGTGCGGAGCGAGACAGGCAAAGGAAACGTCGGCAGCGAATTTGCCCTGGAACATCTGGCGGGTGAAGACCAGCTTATCGCCGTCTTTGTGAAAGCCGATGGCGTCACTAATGAGCGTGCGCTGAAGCGCCGTGGCCAGTTGGGGAGCAAAGTCGCGCACCTGGTAGGTGTGCGGCATCAGCACCAGAGCCGGCTTTTTCTGATTGATGAAGTCCTTGAGAGCGGCAACAACACCATCCGGCTCGTACCTGGCCAGCTTGGGCGAATCGATCACGGTTACTTTGGCCAGCTTTTTGGCGGCGAGCTCCTGGGCAATGCCGGCTATGCCGCTGCCAAAGAGCGCGGCCTCAACCGTAGCGCCGGTTTCAGCGGCAATGGCCTGCGCGGCCGCGATGGTCTCCATGGAGACGCGGTTCAGCTTGCCTTCACGTTGTTCCGCAATTACAAGGATTGTGTCTGCCATCTAGTTTATTTGCCGTTTCTTTTTGATAAAACCTAAGGTGAGAAGGTACAGGCCAATGATCAAGTCCGCACCAAAGAGCGCGTCCATCAGTCCGCCGCCAGCGCGGATGTCCCACCCGACAAAGAGCATCCAGCCGAGCGCCGCAATCAGCATGATCAGGCCCAATACAATAAAGGTTGAGCCGGTCTCGTGTTCGGTTATAGGCTTATAATCTCCGCCTTCAGGGTCATATTCCATTCGGTCCATGGGCGCTCCTTAAAATGAAATTTGCCGGATCAGATCACGCGCACGTCATTCCGCAGCTTGTCCACAAGCTTTTTGGCGATCTCGCCCGGCGAACCTTCAAGCATCTCAGTCTTTTTGGTCTTCTGCGGGACATAAAGTTTTTCGATTTTCTGCAGGTTGTCACCCAGCGCGGACTTTACTTCGTCCATGGTGACTTTGCGCAGCGGCTTGTTTTTGGCCTGCTTAATGCCCAGCAGCGTGGCGTAGCGCAGCTTATTAATGCCAGATTGAATGGTTAGCACAGCCGGCAGCGGCATATTTACATGCTGGAAGAATCCGGATTCAAGCTCTCGCTTGACCTTGATGCCGCTATCGGATTTCTGAATTTCCATGATGATGGTGGCGTGCGGCCAGCCCAGCAGTTCCGCCATGATCACGCCGGTCTGGGCGTAGCCGTAATCGTCCGATTGCAAGCCGGTGAAAATGAGATCGAACTTTTCATCTTTGATGGCCGCGACGAAAGCTTTTGCCATATTGAACGCATCGAGGCCGACAAAGCCATTGTCTTCAAGATGAATAGCGCGGTCCGCGCCCTTGGCAAGCCCTTCACGCAGCACCTGCTGCGACCGAGCCGGGCCGGCCGTGATAACTACAACTTCCCCGGTATGTTTCTCTTTTTGCCGCAGCGCTTCTTCCAGGGCGAAAGCGTCGGGTTCGTTCACTTCGTAGGAGACATCGTCGCGGATCCATGTGCCGCTTTCATTGAGTTTAAGAGGCGCGTCTTTTTGCGGGACCTGCTTCATGCAGACCAGAATCTTCATATTCAGTGTGTTCCTGTTCAACGACTTAGATGCAAGTTGAGGGCGGTATGTCAGCGCCTCTGGCGTCGCTTGCGAAACCAGCAAGTATAAATCAAATCGCAGGTGATCGCCGATATCGGCGTGATCGCGCGAAATCGGAAAGTCCAAAACCCTGCCACGGGTAAACGCGGATGAACGCGGATCAGAAACCGGCGAAAAACCTTTGACCACAGCGCCGGATTCGAACGGCTTGCCCATGACGGACTCCGTGACGCTTCAGCTAGAGTGAACTGCTCGCATGAATCAAACACGAACGCAGTCATCATGTTGTGGTTTGGGTTGTCTTTTGCAGGTGAAGTGTTGTGAAGAATTGCTGGGATAAGCGAGGCACGCCCGGTGCTTGCAGGAACACCGGGCCTACCCGCTACTGCTGCGCGTGGATGATGAAGCTGAAGTCTGCCTTAGAGCCTTGAGTGTCGCGGGCAAAGCTATGGCAATCCATGCAACTATACGGGTTGGTATTACTGACGAAGGTCTCCAACACGGTGTTCCCCAACTTTGGCGGCTTGGGGGCGCTGCCCAAGTTGCCGACCCACTGCGTGCTGATCAGCTTGTAATAAGCCCAGGGCGTGTTCGGCAGCAGGCCCTGAAATGTTTTGTTCAGGTCCGCGGCTGTGGTCGCTATTGTGGCAACCACCTGTACCGGCTTGTTATGCGGCGTGCCGTCAGGGTTCAGCTCGAAGTACGGCTTGGTCGCCGTTTCAACATTGGGTGGGCAATCCGTGGCAGAGCATTTTGAATTGAAAAAAGATTGCGTATCGTTTTCCACCTGCTCAAACGTCGCCCACAGCCACTTCTGCTGTCTCTCAGTTTTATGCGTAATATGCAGTCCAACCAGGCCTACGGTCACCGGATTCTTGCCCGGGCTGGGCGATCCGTCGTTATCGTTGTAAACAATCGCCGTCTGGGTGAAGAAGTGCGCCGGATTGTCATTAGCGCCCAGGACCTTCCATGCCGCTTTGAACTCCATCGCGCCCAACTCATCCGGACTGGATTGCTTGCTGTAAGGGAACGAAAGGTCTCCCGTCGCCTTCTGGCCGGCTTTCGTCCATAGGCTCTTCGCCATAATGTAGGTGTATTCATCCTGGCCAACGTTGATGGTGTAGCGCACAAACCGGCCATTCTGGTCTGTGACCGGCTCATTGGTTGCGTCCAAGATCTTCTTCAAGTCCGGGTCGACTGCCGCTTTTAGCCGCGTGGTGCTGATCAGCAGGTCCTGGCCCTTGGAGTTGAAGTGCAGGAACAACTGCACCTCCGGATGCTGCTGTGCGAGCGCGCGTACCTTGGGCGGCAGATGCGCCAGTTTGGCTTTTCGCTTGGCGGTAGCCGCGGCTTCAGCGCTCAAAAACTTAGCTTGCGCTGCTCCCGGTTTGCCATTTACTCCCGGACTGTAACACCAGTTAGAAGGCTTCTGCGGCGCACCCACAAAAATCTCATCATTGCTCAGGAATGTGAGCCATGTAGGATTTTGCGGCCCGGACAAGATGCTCACATTCG